>CAXMLP010000350.1:0-2019 GCA_964194225.1 uncultured bacterium
GCCTCTACCTGGTCGGCGAGCTCAGGGCTTCGCTGGCCGGGGAACACCGATGATGCCGCTGGTCCTGACGCACTCGAGACCGCGGTCCTCGAGGCCCCAGATCAGGCGGTTGATCCCAATCGAATCCGAGGGCATATGCCCGGTGACGACGAAGTTCCAGTCCGGCCGCGCCTCGGCGCGTAGGCGCATGAAATCGGCCTCGTCGATGTGCATGGCGAGGATCGTCTTGACCCCCGCCTCGTAATAGGTCCGGAAGACCGGGTAGCCACCGTTGGTGCCGCCCGCAATCGCCACTGCCGCTCTGCCGACAGTATTATCGGGATCGCCGATCCAGACCTCAGGCTTGACCAGGGACGCCTCCATCTCGGGGATCGCGCACAGTGCCGCCAGCAGCTCCTCGATGGTGCTCTCTGGGTTGGTGCGCTCGTCGACCAGGCCGCGCAGGTAGTGACGGCTCACGATATCCGGCGGAAGGTGAATGTTCATCAGTGGCAGTCCGATCAGGCGGGCTGTGTCGAGAACTCGATTGGGGTTGACCTGGTGGCGCCGGCGATGAACGGTCGCAACCCGCTCGGCCACCGCGGCCCGTGCCATCGGCTCGCTGATCCCCTCCTCCTGCATCTGCTCGACCTGGCGCCACATCACGCTGGTGAACTGGACGCTGGAAGGTCCGTCGCCGGCTGGGTGGTGGCTGACGACGGCGTCGAAACCGGCTTCCCGGGCGAAGAGGATTTCGCCCACCTCGAGATCGATGCTGAAAAGCGCGCGGCGAATGCCGGAACCCGGAACGTGGACTGCCGAGTCGGCCGGCACGCTGTCGAGGCCAGCCTGGTCAAGCGCCACCTGCATGATCTCGGTGGTGTTCATCGGGCCTTGAAAGGGTAGTTGACGAGCGCAGGTCTGCCCGACAGCGACAGGTCCGGTTCGGGATACTTCCAACCGATGCGGTTGGCCCTGCAGTTGATCGAACCCGGCGACGGCGAGCGGCCGAGGGGGCCCTCCCGTGCCTGAACGGACCCACCCCCTCGGCGACGCCACTCTGGTGGTTGAGCTGGGGGCGCGCATCGATACCGCCCTCAATGCCCGCTGTCACGCGCTGGCGGCGGCGCTCTCTCGCCGGGCGGGCGTCAGGGAGGCCTGCGCGGGCTACTCGACGGTGACGGTTCACTACGACCCCGAACGAACCAGCTACAACGCCCTGAAAGCGGCCATCACCAGGCTCCTGACGGCCCGAACGCGGGTCGGACCGAGCGGGCGGCTGCACCGGATCCCAGTCACCTATGACGGTCCCGACCTCGCCGAGAGCGCCGCGATGCTGGAGATCTCGACCGACGAAATGATCTCGCTGCACGCCGCCGCCATCTACCGGGTCTTCATGGTCGGCTTCGTTCCCGGCTGGGCCTACCTCGGTCCGCTGCCGGCCAGGCTCCAGCTGCCGCGCCGGCGGGTGCCCCGCACGCACGTCCCGGCCGGGTCGGTGGCGATCGCGGGCGAGCAGACCGGCGTCTATCCGCTCGCAACGCCGGGAGGCTGGCACCTGATCGGCCGAACCGCGGTGCCGATGTTCCTGCCCGATGCCGACCCTCCCTGTCTTCTCCAGCCGGGCGATCGGGTCCGCTTCCACCCGATCTGAGTGCTCCTGATGCCGAGCCGAGTGGAAGCGATTTTCGAGGTGGAGCGCCCGGGGCTCCTGACCACCATCCAGGATCTTGGTCGCGCCGGTCATCGAGCCTTCGGCGTGCCGCCGTGTGGTGCCATGGACCGCTTTGCGCTGGCGGCGGCCAACCGGCTGGTGGGCAACCCGGAGGGCGCAGCCGGTCTCGAGTGCGCGCTGACCGGACCTCAGCTGGTCGCCCGCCAGGCCTGCCTCATCGCGGTCACCGGGGCCGATTTCGGCCCGACGGTGAACGGCCACGAGATTCCGCTCTGGACCGGCGTCTACCTGGCGGCGGGAGACCGGCTCGCGTTTGGCGGACGGCGCTCCGGCGCGCGCTCCTACATCGCGGTTTCCGGCGGGCT
>CAXMLP010000351.1:0-3236 GCA_964194225.1 uncultured bacterium
GATCCAGATCCGCTCGCGGCGGGTCTCGCCGCGGAAGCGGGAGATGCGGCCCTTGCCGGCGGCGGCCGTCGCCTCAGCGCTCGAACCCTGTCCCAGCGACACCGGCGCGAGCGCGCCGACCACGATTATCTGGTCACCTTCCAGCGTGACCTCGGGGGCCCCGGTGAACCAGCCGTCCGGGAGCCTTCCGGCAAACCAACCAGCGATCGTTGACGTATCTGCGTTTTTCATAATTACCAGATTACCGCGCTCGCGCCATCGCAAACATTCCGGTTCAGCCGGGCACCCGGCCGGAATAGAGAAGGTGGCCGCTGAGTCCCCGGATCGAGGGATCGCCGGCTGTCTCGTGAGCGATGTCCAGGAGGGCCGCGTGAGCCTGCGGATCTCGCTGCTCCAGTTCGGCGACCTGCTCCTGGATGAGGTAGAGCAGGCTCTGTGAGGCGGTGACGTGGACTGTTTCGAAGCCACTCCGCTCGAAGAACTCCGTCACCTCCTCGGGCCGGTGCAGGTAGGCATCGGTGAAACGCCCGGGCTCCGCCGTGCGGTGGACCCCGTCCGCCAGCAGCTGTCGCACCTCGGGCAGCCGACTGCTGCCCCATTCCAGCAGGACGCCAAGCAGCCAGGCGTAACGGGTCATCACGGTCGCCAGCAGAAGGCCCCCGTCGCGGAGTACGCGGCGCGCCTCGGCCGCCGCGCGCTCGCGGTCGGCCGCCTCCACCAGGTGATAGAAGGGGCCGAGGGCGAGGACGACGTCGAACTCGCCATCCCGGAATCGGCTGAGGTCACGGGCGTCCACCTCGACGATGTCCTCCACGAGGTCCTGCACGGCAACGCCGGCAGCGGCGATCTCCCGGCGCGCGATCGTCAACATGGCCGGCGAGAGGTCGGCCAGCACCACGCGGTTGCCCCGTTGCGCCAACCAGATAGTCCAGTGGCCAGGCCCGCCGCCCAGGTCGAGCACACGGGCGCCCCGCGGGATCTCAGCTTCGAACACCCGGCGGTGGATCTCGCGCTCGACCGCTCCTTCGAAGGGATTGTCCAGCCGGTGCCACTCGCTCTCCCCGCGCACCTCGTAGTAGGACCGGACGGGGTCCAGACGATCACCATCACCCATTGGCCGCATCGTAGGATCTATTGAGTGCCGGGCCCCTACCGCGCTGTCTGCTGCGACCTGCTCACAGCGCTGTTGGATTCCTGGTCGCTCTGGCAGAGGGCGGCCGGGGACCCCGAACTGGGCGACCGTTGGCGAAAGGAGTCACTGCGGCTCGTCACCGCGTCGGGACGCTACCGCCCCTACGAACCCATCGTGGCCGAGGCGGCGCGTGCCGTCGGGGTGCCGGAGGAGCGGGCGCGGCAGGTGCTGGAGGGCTGGGCAAACCTCGAACCGTACGCCGATGTCGCTCCTGCGCTGCAGGCACTCGAGCTGCCGGTGGTGGTGGTCACCAACACCTCGCAACGGCTCGCGCAGGCCGCCGCGGCTCGGCTGGCGGTCCCGCTGCGAGCGGTGGTCAGCGCGGAGAGCTCCGGCTGGTACAAGCCCGATGAGCGAGCCTACCGGGAGGGCTGGCTGGCCGCCGGCGCGGCAAGCGCCGCGGAATGCCTCTTCGTCGCCGGCTCTCCCCACGATGTGGTCGGCGCGGCCCGGGCGGGCCACGACGTCTTCTGGGTCAACCGCCGCGGCGCTCCCGTCCCCGAAGGCGGCTCTCCGCTGCGCAATGAGCCGACCCTGGTGGCATTGCCGGGCGTGCTGGCGGGTCAGAAACCGAGCGTCAGCCAGTAGGCGGTGACGTAGGCACCGGTCAGCACCAGCAGGACCCCGGTCACGGTGTCGAGGAGCCGGGCCCCGGCGCTGCGCACCCGGCCCAGGAGGGCAACCTTGAAGATGGCAGCCAGCACCGTCAGCACGGTGATGACAAAGCCCATGCCGAGGCCGTAGAGGGCGAATTGAGCCGCGCTGGCCGCGGCGTTGTGACCAGCGCTGGAGACACCGACCACGGTCAGGAAGATGGGCAGCGCGCAACCGAGCGAGGCGGCCGCATAGGCGAGCCCGTAGGCGGCGTACGCACCCAGGCCCCCGCCGCCGGCGCGCGTTGACAGCCGCGCCGCGAACCGGTCGCCGAGCGAGCTGTAGACCTTTCCGCCGGCGAGGATGTATGCCCCGGCGGCGGCCAGCAGCAGGCCGATGACAAGCCCGATGAACGGGAATGCGTGACCCAGCGCCGAGCCGGCGGCGGCGACCGCCACCCCCGCCAGCCCGAAGGTGATGATGAAGGCGGCGGTCATCGTCAGCGCCACGACCACCGCGCGGAGCAGGCGCCGGGTCCGAGTCATGGCGGTGTCAGCCGAACCCAGGAAGAGCCCGAGGTAGGCGGGCAGCATGGCGAACCCGCAGGGGTTCACCGCCGCCAGCATGCCGGCGGCGAAGGCGTAGCCGAAGGGAAGCGCGCCGCCCACCGCGGTCAAACCAGAGCTCGGCCCCGAGATCAGCTGGTCAACCCCAACCAGGGCGGTGGGGCCGCCCGCCGCCCGAACCGTCGCAATCGCCACCACGATGGCCAGAGCCGCGAAGGCCCAGGCGGCGATGCCCCGCCGCGCACTCACTGCGAGGCGGCCAGGCCCGTGTACATGGAACGGAGAGTTCCCTCGTCGACGACGGAGGGGATCTTGCGAACGACCTTCCCGTGGCGATCGAAGTACATGCTGGTCGGCGTCCCGAGCACGCCGTACTGGGTCAGCGCCTCGCGATCGACGGCGTAACCGGCGGGGTAGTTCGTCCCGGTTATTCGAAGCAGGCGAACGCCGTCTTCGTGACTGCCGAGCCCGACGAACGGCCCGATGTCGACGGCGACGGTGGTCACCTTTCCGGAGAACTCACCCGCAACGCGGGCGAACCCGGGCATCTCGGCCCGGCAGCTGCTTCAAAGCCCGCCGTAATAAAGGAGAACGACGGGCAGGCCGGCCGCAAACGTCGCGGCGAAGTGGCCGTCATGACCGCCGAAGGTGGCGTCTCCCTGGTACGCGGTCACTTTGAAGTCCGCAACCTGCACGGCCGGCGTGGGCTCGGCGGTCGGCGTGATCGCCGGGGTGCTGGTGGGCGCAAGGGCGGTCGGCGTGGCGAATGGCGGCGCGGCTGGCGCGGAAGCTGCAGGTGAGGTCCCGCAGGCCGCCAGGACGGCCAGGAGAGTGGTCACCAAACTGATCCGGGTCAACCTGGACAGCACTTACAGAGTCTGAAC
>CAXMLP010000352.1:0-7100 GCA_964194225.1 uncultured bacterium
CATCTTGGCGCCGTGGCGGATGATGCCCCGGCGTTCGACATCGGTGCCGATCATGAAGCCGGGCACATCAGCGAGGAAGAGCAGCGGGATGTTGAAGGCGTCACACAGCCAGATGAAGCGAGCCGCCTTGTCGGCGCTGTCGATGAAGAGAACGCCACCCTTCTGCATCGGTTGGTTGGCCACCACGCCGATGGGCTGGCCGGCCAGTCGGATGAAGCCGGTCAGTAGCTCTTTGGCGAAGAGCTTCTTCAGCTCAAACCAGGAGCCCTCGTCGGCCAGGGCCGTGATGACCTTGCGCATGTCGTAACCGCGCTGAGGCTCCTCGGGGATCAGCTCCGCGATCGACCCGCCGGCCGCCTCCCTTGGCGCCGCCGCCGGTGCCCGTTCGGCCCAGTTGCCGGGCAGGTATGAGAAATACGAACGCGCGGTGGCGATGGCCTCCGCGTCATCGGCCACCAGGGCGTCGCCGCAGCCGCTTTCGGAGCAGTGCATCCGCGCGCCGCCGAGCTCCTCGAGGCTGACCTTCTCGCCAACGACCACCTCGACCATTCGCGGTGAGCCCAGGTACATCGAAGCGTTGCCCTCGACCATGATCACGATGTCGCAGAAGGCCGGAATGTATGCCCCGCCCGCCGCCGACGGACCGAAGAGCAGGCAGACCTGGGGCACCTGCCCCGAGAGCCGCACCTGGTTATGGAAGATGCGGCCGGCGTGACGGCGGCCGGGAAACATGTCGATCTGGTCTGTGATCCTCGCCCCGGCGCTGTCAACCAAGTAGAAGAGAGGAACCTGCAGGCGGGCCGTCGTCTCCTGGATTCGGATGATCTTCTCAACGGTTCGAGCACCCCAGGAACCGGCCTTGACGGTGGGATCGTTGGCCATCACCGCGACCTGCCGGCCTTCGATCGTGCCGAGGCCGGTGACCACCCCGTCGGCGGGCAGATCGCCCGCCAGCGCATTGGCATAGAGGCCGTCCTCGATGAAGGAGCCGGCATCCAGCAGCAGCTCGAGCCGCTCGCGTACTGTCAGCTTGTTCTGTTCGCGCAGCTTGGGCAGATAGCGCTGCCCGCCGGCCATCGCCTGTTTGCGGAGTTCCCTTGATCGGTCAGTCATCTGGAGGTTCCGCTCGCCGCGACGGTCCAGGGTTCCAGGCCGGCGCGCTGGAGCCTGCCTGGGAGTTCGGCGCCGAGGGCGCTCGAGAGCCATTGCGCGAGCTGGATCAGGGCCGCCACATCAGCGCCGGAGGGCTCGGCCATCAGATCCATCATGTGGAGAAGGTCCTCGCTGCAGACATTTCCCGTCGATCGTGGCGCAAATGGGCAGCCGCCGATGCCTCCGATCGACCCTTCGAATTCCCGAACGCCGACCTCGAGGGCGGCCAGGCCGTTCGCCAGCGCGAGGCCACGGGTGTCGTGGAAGTGGACGGCGACCCGCTCTTCGCCGAATTCGGCGACGGCCGCGCCCGCCAATGCGCGGACTGTGACCGGCTGAGCCACACCGATCGTGTCGGCGATCGAAAGCTTGCCACAGCCGGCGGCGAGCAGGTCCCGGCAGACCGCCAGGGCCGCGGCGGCTGCCACGGGACCGTCGAATGGGCAACCCCAGGCGACGCTGACGCTCCCAACGACAGCGATTTCCGCAGCGCGCGCCGCCGCGCAGATCTCGCCGATGTCGGCCAGCGTCTCGCTGACCCGGCGATTGAGGTTCTTCAGGTTGAACGCATCGGTGACCCCGACGTTGACGACCACCTCAGCGGCGCCGGCGGCCACGGCGCGCTCGAAGCCGCGCAAATTTGGCACGAGGACGCGAAGGCGGGGCCATAGCCCGGGGCCGAGGCGCATCATCAGGTCGGCGGCGTCGGCCATCTGGGGCACCCACTGGGGCGAGACGAAGGAGGTCGCCTCAACTGTGGCGATTCCGGCCGTGAGCAGTCCCCGGACCAGACGCTCCTTCACCTCTGTGCTGACCGGTTTGGGCCAATTCTGAAAGCCGTCCCGCGGCGCGACGTCGACGAATCTGATCACCGGGCCCGGTTCACCTGGCGCACCAGCCCCCTTTCATTTGCCTCGGAACTTGGGTTCGCGCTTTTCCAAAAAGGCCTGTATCCCTTCCCGGGAATCCTCGGTGAGGGTGACGAGCGTCAGCTGAGCGCGCAGGTACTCGAGCGCGTCCGCGAAGCTCATGTCCTCCATGGCATAGAACGCATCTCGACCCAGACGGAGCACTGCGGGGGATTTGCTGGCCAGCCGCCCGGCCATCTCGCCGACGATGCGATCGAGCTCCATCAGGTCGCCGGCGACGCGGTTGACCAGCCCTGCGTCCTTAAGCTGGCGGGCAGTCCAGCGGTCGCCGAGGAGGAGCATCTCGAGGACCTGCTTGCGGGGTAGGTTGCGAGCCAGAATGGCCGAGATCATCATCGGCCAGACGCCGACATTGATCTCGGGAGTACCGAAGGATGCGGCCTCGACTGCCACGATGAGGTCGCAGGCGCAGGCGAGGCCGAATCCGCCGGCGAGAGCGTGCCCGTTCACCCGGGCGATGATCGGTTTGCCGAGCTGGCGCAGGGCGGAGAAGAGCGCGGCCAGACCGCTGCGCTCATGGTGGCGGGCGATCTCACCTTCGCTGACTTCGAACGAGGAGGCAAGGTCGGCCCCGGCGCAGAACGCCTTGCCGCTGCCGGTCAGGATCACCACCCGTACCGCCTCCGTCGCGTGGCACCACTCAAGCGCCTCGGCAAGATCGCGGATCATGCTTGGGGAGAGGGGATTGCGCCGATCAGGCTGGTTCAGGGTGACCGTGGCGACATGGCCGGTCTGCGCCACCAATACCGAGTCGAGAGCGGGGAGGGTACCCATCCTGCTGGCTATTAGACCAGCACCACGGACGATAGTCATTTCGGGCGTTGCTTGGAAGCCGCCGGCGCTCGCGTAACCCATTTCGTCGGCAATACGTTATCGCTTAATCCATTGACACTTCACTTGATACCGATATCATCAGATCCAGGTTCTTGCCGGGTCCCTGGCGGGTTGTGATTGAAGTGCGGGAGTGATTGGTCGGCGATGGGCTTGGTGAGGCGTGGGGAGCGGGCTGTGGACGGCGATCGAGTATCGTCTGCCGCGGTATCTGGCATGGCGACGGCCGCGGCCGCCGCCTTAACCTATGGCTCGGCCGCTCTGCGCGGACTCCTATTCCAGATGCAGGAGGGACGTACGGCAACAATCAGACCGCGGCGCAAGCAGTGGCAGGATGGCCGCCGCTGGCGCGCCAGCGCCGCCGGGCGCCGGCGTGGCATCGGTGGCAAGAGCCGGGCTGCCCAGTCGCCTTTCGCGGTTGAGCTTCCAGCGCTGGTCAGCCTGCTCCTGGTCGGCGTGGTCGCGCTCGGCTCCTTCATGAGTGTTTCGGCTCTCTGGGTGAAGTACGCGGCCGACCTCCCGGATGCCCGCTCGATCGCCCTCCAGACCCTTCCCCAGGACTCGATCGTCTACGACAGCACTGGCGGTATCGTCCTTGCCGATCTCCATAAGGAGGGCTACCGGCACTACGAGCAACGCCTTGCGGAGATGGGCGCCCTGCTGCCCGCGGCCACGATCGCCATCGAGGATGCCAAGTTCTACCACGAGCCCGGTATCGATGTCGGTGCCATCGTCCGCGCGGCCTGGGTCGACTACCACAAGCACGGCGCCGTCCAGGGAGCATCGACGATCACCCAGCAGCTGGTGAAGCTACGGCTGCTCGGTAACCAGCCCACCATCGACCGCAAGGCTCGCGAGGCGATCCTCGCTCTCCAGGTGGAGCAGGCGTTCAACAAGAACCAGATTCTCGAGATGTACCTCAACACCGCCTTCTATGGGAACAACGCCTACGGCACCAAGGCCGCCGCCCAGAGCTACTATCACACCGAGACGGCCAAGCTCACCCTGGGCCAGGCCTCGATGCTCGCCGGCATTCCGCAGAACCCTTCCTTCAACAACCCGCTCGTCAACTGGGCGGGGGCCAAGCGCCGTCAGAAGGATGTTCTCAACGCGATGGTCCGTCAGAAGGAGATCACGCGAGTGGAGGCCGACCTCGCCTTCGCCGAGGACCTCACCGAGCCGGACCACATGTTCCGGGATTCCAACGTGATCCTGGCGCCGGGCTTCGCCGCTTTCGTTCTCGACGAGCTGCGCGCTCGCTATGGCGCTCAGGCTCCGTACCGGGACGGTTTCCGCGTCACCACAACTCTCAATTGGGCGATGCAGCAGAAGGCCCAGCAGCTCATAGCGGACAACGTGGTCCGATTCCAGAGCCGCGGTTTCAACGTGCGTCAGGGTGCCGCGGTGGGCGTCGACCCGAGGACGGGAGAGATCCTCACCATGGTCGGGTCCGCCAATGCCATGGACAAGGGAGGGCAGTACAACTTCGCGGTCTGGCCGCCCCGTAACCCGGGCTCGTCGATGAAGATGTTCAACTACACGGCGGCCATCGAGAGTGGCAAGTACACGATGGTGACGCCGATCGCCGACACCCCGATCACGTTTCCCAAGCAGCCCTACTCGACTGAGCCGCCCTACCAGCCCCAGAACTACGACAAGAGCCTGCATGGCACCTGCCAGTTGCAGGCCTGCTTCCTAAATTCATACAACATCCCAGCTGTCAAGGTCGAGGTATCGATAGGGGTGCCGCTGGTTGCGGCGATGGCGCGCAAGATGGGCGCCCCACCGTGGACGTACCACACCGATACGGGCTTGTCGACCAACGATGATCCGATCGACGGCTACGGGCCCGCCCTGACCCTGGGCGGGTACGGAGAAACCCCGCTCCAGATGGCTCAGGGAGCGTCGGTGATCGCGAGCGGCGGGATTCTCCGGCCTGTGCATGGCATCCGTTCAATGACCAATCCGGACGGTGTGCCGATCTTCAAGGCCGACCCAAATGACAAGGCAAAGCGGGTTTTGGACCCCAAGGTCGCCTTCATCATGGCCCAGATCATGTCCGACGATGACAACCGGCAGCCGACCTTTGGCCGCCGCGGGAATCTGACCCTGCCCGATCGCCGGGTGGCTTCCAAGACCGGGACCACCGACGACTTCCGGGATGGCTGGACGGTGGGCTTCACCCCGGCCCTGGCCTCGGCGGTGTGGTTTGGCAACCCGGACTACACCGTGATGGGAGGCAGGGGGGTCGAGGCGAGCGAGGTGGCCGCTCCAGTGTGGCACGACTACATGCAGTATTCGACCACGGACGTGCTCAAGGAGCCCGGGAACGAATGGTTCGCCGAGCCCGAGGGCCTCCTCCACTTCAATGTGAATGGCAAGCTGCAGTGGTTCCTGCCGGGGACGAGCCCCACCACGCCGGCTCCGCCGCTGCCGCCGGGCATCATTGTGCCGCCCCCGCCCAAGCCGTCGCCCACTCCCGCGCCGCCCGCGGCACCGCCCGCCGCACCGCCGGCGACGCCACCTCCGGGCCAGGGCCAGAATCCGCCGCCGCCAACGCCGAAACCCTGACGGCTGAACTTGGCCCGGGCCAGCGCCCGGTAATGTTCCCTGATAACGGTAGGCTCAGCTTTGGCCGGGGCTGCAGCTACCGCAATGGTGAGGATGAGCCTGTCCGCATTCTTTAACAAAAATCACTTGCCGGGGGTCAGCTTCGCACCCAGAATCCGGCACGATAGGGCGACTGTCACCGAAGGCTATGTTGTTGGGCCTTATTAAGGTGCGGTCAAGGAAAGGGAATCGATGAACAAAAGAGACGACGCCTCGGCCGCTGCCACCGTGGCCGTTCCGGCCCGGGACAACGCGATCCACCTGGATAAACCGATCTACACCCTCAGCGTGGCGTCCGAAATCCTTGCCACCCACCCGCGCACCCTGATGATGTACGAGCACCTCAACATGATCAAGCCGAAGCGGACGGCGACCAACCGGCGGCGCTACTCGCAACGGGACCTCATGAAGCTGCAGGCGATCCAGACCCTCACCCGCAAGCACGGCGTCAATCTCGCCGGGGTCCGCTACATCCTGGCTCTGCTCAAGCAGCTGCAGGTCGCCGGCCTCAAATCCCCGGACGCGCTCAAAGACCTCGACGTCAGCCTCCTCGACGTATAGCGAGCGGAGGTAGAGCGGGCTCCGACCGTGAGCGCGGCGCCCGGGGTCGAATCGATAGGACCCAGCTTTGCCGACCGCCTCCACAGCGCACGGGCTTGCGAATTTGGTTTGCTTGAGGGATGAAGCCACCCCCATCCCATTTGGATCTCCTGGATCGGCCGCTTTTCGCCCATCTCGGCACCGTTCGCTCCGATGGCTCCCCCCTCGTCAACCCGATGTGGTTCTTCTACGACGCCGAGGCGAACGTCATCAAGCTCACCCACACCACCGAGCGCAGCAACTATCGCTACCTCCAGGCGGAGCCGCGGGTGGCGCTGGCGATCACCGACCCGGACAACCAATACCGTTATCTCCAGGTTCGCGGCGTGGTGGTCAGCGAGGAGGCCGATCCCACCGGCGCCTTCTACCAGAAGCTTCAGCAGCGCTATCGGGGACGGACAACCCCCGTTGCCGACCGGGCGGTGAGGGTCGTGTTCACCATCCGGCCGAACGCCTGGCTGGCGCGCGACCCGCTCCCTGTGCCGGCTCCCGCGTAGTGTGAGGTGATGCCTCGTAAGCATCGCCGGGCGCTGACCAACCTTGCCGCCGGGATGGTGGTCGGCGCTGCTGTTTTCGTGGTGGCCGACGCCGTTCGACCACGCCCCGGCCTGGCTCGAATCATCGATTGGGAGGAGATCCGGGCGCGGGCCCACTCCCACCTGGATCGGGCGGATGCTCTCGACGCAGTCCGGGTGGCTTCGCTGGAGGCGAGCTATCACGCGATGGCGGAGGAGCTCGAGCCGCCGCTGCTCGAGTTCGTGGGGACCATGAAGGTCGATTTCCCTCCCTTCCAGGCCCTCGACCGGCACGGTTGGGTGGACCTCAACATCGACATCATGGCCGACGCGCTGCAGCCCATCGTCGACATGCAGCGGCGGATCCCAAACAGCCGTGCCGTGGAGATGGGCCGGCGGCTGCTGGACCGCTATGTGGGGCTGATAATCGGGTTCCTCTCCAACCGAGTCCTCGGCCAGTACG
>CAXMLP010000353.1:0-13743 GCA_964194225.1 uncultured bacterium
GATGTTGTCCTTGCCCATGAAGTAGTAGTGCTCCGCCTCGGGATCCTCCCACCAGAGCTTCCAAGCGTCGGGCCGGCCCGCCACGAGGGCCCATTCGATCGAAGCGCTCAGGTAACCCATCACCGCGTCGAACCAGACGTAAATGCGTTTGTCATCTCGCTCGCGCCAGCCGGGCAGCGGAATCGGCACACCCCAGTCGAGGTCGCGGGTGATCGGCCGGGGGCGTAGGTCGTTGACGAAGTTCTGCGAGAAGGCGATCACGTTGGGCCGCCAGTGAGTGCGGGTGGAAAGCCACTCGGTCAGTGGCTCCCGGAAGGCGGCGAGATCGAAGAAGAAGTGCTCGGTCTCCCTGAAGACCGGTGGCTGGCCATCGATCCGGGAGCGCGGGTTCTTGAGATCCTGGGGATCGAGCTGGTTGCCGCACTGCTCGCACTGGTCGCCGCGGGCGTCCTCAAAGCCACAGATGGGACAGGTGCCCTCGATGTACCTGTCCGGCAGGGTGCGTCCGCTGACCGATGAGAAGGCGCCCATCGCCTTTTCAAGCTTCAGGTAGCCCTTCTCATGGAGGGCCGAGAACATGTCCTGGACGACCCGGTAATGGTTCTCGGTCGTGGTGCGCGTGAAGAGGTCATAGGAGAGGCCCAGAGCGCGGAGGTCATCGCCGATCTGGATGTTGTAGCGATCGGCGATCTCCCGCGGATTGGTATGTTCCTTGTCGGCGGCGACCAGGATCGGGGTCCCGTGCTCGTCGGTCCCGCTCACCATCAGCACCTGGTTGCCCCGCAGACGGTGGTAGCGGGCAAAGATATCCGCCGGCACGCCGAACCCGGCGACGTGGCCGATGTGGCGGGGGCCGCTCGCGTACGGCCAGGCCAGAGCCACGAGGATGCGCTTGGGCGATGAGTTGGGAGCCAATTGGAGCTCCAGTTTATTGATCGTGCCTTGGGCGCCGAATCGAACCTCAGTGTTCGGCGGTCAGTCCCTGGTGTGCGGCCGCCCATTCGGTCTGCTCGCGCCTGACCAGCTCGACCATCGCCCGGGCGGCTTCCCGCAACCAGCCGCCCCGCCGATTTTCGAGGTCCGCCTTCACGTGGCCGATCGCCTTCGGGCTGCCCAGGTGCACATTGGCCGTCTCCCAGCCCATGGCGCTCAGCCACTCCGCCTGGTCCTTGCGAGTGGGGACCGAAACCAGCTCGATTCGGCTGCAATCGGGAGCCAGCCGGCGCACGATCCAACCTTCGGTCACCTCGAGGAAGGGGTCCGGGCAGCGAACCGCCTGTTCGACGGCTCGCTGATAGAGGATCGGTGGCGAGTAGTTGTCGGGAGCGGCCAGCCAGGCGCTGGCGGAGCCGATCGCAGCTTTCGCCTCCCTCGCGATGAGCGCGCCGTCCCATTCGATCATCAGGACCACGCGGGGGTGGCCAAGGCTGCCCAGGCCCGCCCGCCGGCGCAGCAGAACAGGCTTGTCGATATGCGCCGGCAGCGAGGCCCGGAGAACCTGCAGCGCGGCTTCATTCGACCGGCCGCGGCTGGGCGGCAACGAGGCCAGCCCGGCCCAGAAGCGGGCGGGGTCGCGAAGCCGGCCCAGGGCCTGCCTGCGCAGGGCCTGGTGGCGCTCCTCCAGGAGGATCGGCCGGCCACCGCTCTCGATTCCCCGCCGGTAGCCCTGCTCGATTGCTTCGCAGGCCTCTTTGAATGGAATCAGCACCCGGTCAGCGGTGATGGCGAGGCGGGCGCTGGCCGCGAGGCGAACCAGGTCGTTGGTATAGGGCAGCTGGTGAACCTCATCGAAATCGTTGATCCCCCAGACGAGCCTGCCCTCGCGGTCGCGCCAGGTCCCAAAATTCTCCACGTGGAGGTCTCCCACGGCGAGGACGCGTGGGGCCTTGGCGAGCTCCGGACAGACCTGCGGAAAGGTGGCTGCCCACCGGTAATAGGTGGCGCGCAGGAATGGGAACGGCGCCAATGCCATCTGTGAGTGCTTGAAGGCCAGGTCCGCCCTCACGACCTCGGTCTGCCGCGCCATCCACGATTCGTAGGCGCGGGTCGCCGCCACGACATCCATGCCGGAGCACGATAGACCACGCGCCGCCTTACTCGTCGCATAATCGAGCCACATGAACGGAGTTCACGACATGGGCGGAATGCACGGTTTCGGCCCGGTCGTGGTTGAGAAGGATGAGCCCGTCTTCCACTCCCGTTGGGAGGCCACTGTGCGCGCGTTGATGACCCTGGCCCTCCGCCGCTACTTCAACCTGGACGAGTTCCGCCATGCCATCGAACGCATGCCCGCCGGAGACTACCTGCGAGCGAGCTATTACGAAAAATGGCTCCACGCTGTCGAGACGCTGCTGCTTGAGAAGCGAGTGATCACTCCCCAGGAGCTGACGGCGGGAAGGGCGTCAAGCCCCCCGGCGCAGCCCACCGCCAGCCATGCCGAGCGGCCCCCGCTCCGGGCTCTGTTCAAGGTCGGCGACCGCGTGGTCACCCGCAATCTCAACCCGACCGGCCACACCCGGCTGCCGCGCTATGCCCGCGGCAGGGAAGGCGTCGTCAGGACGGTCAACGGGCCATTTCTCCTCCCGGACACCAACGCGCATGGCGGTGGTCCAGATTGGGAGGCATGCTATGCCGTGGAATTCACTGCCGGCGAGCTGTGGGGAGCCGCGGAGTTCGAATCGGACACCGTCTGCATCGACCTGTGGGAGAGCTACCTGATCGGGGAGGAGAACACGTGAACGACGCCCATGACGACCACGACCATAACCATAACCACGACCATGGTGACGGCCACCACCCGGAGGCACCGAATGCCGTCGAGGCACGGGCACTGGCGCTCGAGTCCCTACTCCTCGAGAAGGGCGTCCTGACGTCGGAGGAAATCGACCGCGTTGTCTCGTATTACGAGCACGACACGGGGCCGATGATCGGCGCCCAGGTGGTGGCGCGGGCATGGACGGATCCGGACTATCGCCGGCGCCTGCTCGAGGACGCTCCGGGAGCGCTGAAGGAGCTCGGTTTCGAGAACGCCGCGCGCACCGAGCTGGTGGTGTTGGAGAATCGGCCGGGGGTTCACAACATGGTCGTCTGCACCCTCTGCTCCTGCTACCCGTGGGCGGTCCTCGGCCTGCCCCCCACCTGGTATAAGTCGGCCCCCTACCGCTCCCGCGCTGTGAGCGAGCCGCGAAAAGTGCTCAGCGAGTTCGGCTGCGAGCTGCCCGAAGACGTAAAAGTCAACGTCTGGGACTCCAGCTCGGATCTGCGCTACATGGTGCTTCCCGAGCGCCCGGCGGGCACCGACGGCTGGTCCGAGCAGCAACTGACTGCGCTCGTGACGCGGGACAGCATGATCGGCGTCGCCCGGCCGCAGGTGCCGACGAGCTCACCGGCATGACAGACCGCATGAAAGACCGAGAGATTGCCGACCTCGACGGCGCTGCCGCACTCCCGCGGCGAAATGGCGAGCTTGTCTTTCAGGCCCCCTGGGAGGGCCGCGCTTTCGGCATGGCCGTGGTCCTCAACGAGAAGGGCGAATACCCGTGGGACGACTTTCGGGCTTCCCTCATCGGCGCCATCCGAACGGGTGGGCCCGAGTACTACGAGAACTGGCTCAACGCGCTCCAATCGCTTCTGGAGAGGACCGGGCTGGTGACGGCTGACGAGGTCGCGCTGAGAGCCTCCGAGTATCAGGCCCTGCAACGCGACCCCGTTTTCTGATTCCGCCTATTTGACGTCGAACTCGACCGCCCCTGTGAGGGTCCGGTCGGTGTAGATCTGGTACCGGAAGTGGCCTGGCACGAGGGTCTGGCCAGGCTTCACCTGGGTCTCGAAATAGAGGTACCGGCCCGGCTTCTCGAGGTTCGCAGTCCGGCTATCGATGTACTTACCCTCCAGGTACCGGGTGTAGGCGTACTTGGTCCCGACCGAAGCCCCTGCCGTGGGCACCACGATCAGCACCCGCCTGTCAGTGGCATGGTCGAACTCAGTGGTCACACCAGTCGGGTTGCCGTTTTTGTCGAAGCCGCGGGCGACCATGACCTTCCCGGCGGGCGCGGGCACGGTTGGCCCGCTCGTGCTCGCCTGGGTGCTGGTGCCCGTTGTGACGGCGCTACCGGAGGGCTGCTCTCCTCCGCAGGCGGCAGAAATGCCGAGGGCCGCGGCGAATGCCGCGACCCAGGCTGTCCTGCGGAGCGTCTCGCCCCTATCCACCGGTCTGGTTGGTGTTGGCGTTGGTCGTGGGCCCGTCGGCTTCGCCGCTCTGGGCGTCCGAACCGTCGCCCTTGTTCTCGGTCTCGCCGACCTGGCCCTGTTCGCCGTTCTGATCCACCTGGCCGGCATCCTCGTCCTCCGCGGTTGCCAGCTGGTTCTTCACGTCAGCCGAAACCGTGTTCTGCTGACCCTGCTGAATCGCTCCGGTGAGGTTGTCGGCCGCCGCCAGCGCGCCGGTCGCCGGCAGCGCCAGTGCGATCGTCGCCAATCCCGCCAATACGTACTTCTTCATAACGGATTTCCTTTCCTTTTCTGTCTGAGTTTGATATCGGCCGCGCTGGTCGATTCAAATGGTCAGACGCGCGGAAACCCGTTTTATTCACCGCCGGCGCGAACCGTTGGCGATCCGGCGTTACCTGATCTGGGTCACTTAACCTGCTGGTTGTACTGATCGATGTCCGGCTGGATCGAGGCCACCGCGTCATCGAGCGCCTTCTTGGGCTCGGCCTGCTTCAGGATTGCCTTCTCGATCGCCACCTCGGCGGCCTGGCGGGCCTTTGGCATGACGCCCAGGAGGCAGCCCTGGGTGGCTTTGTTGAGCTTGGTCTGGTGAAGCTGATCGATCGCCGTCTGGAACTGAGGGTACTGCTGGCGCCACTGAACATCCGAGGGCTCGTCGAGGGCCTTCTTGCCGGTCGGAAAGTAACCCGTGTGGGTGTGCCAATAGGCCTGGTTGTCGGGCTGGTTCAGGAACTTGATGAAGGTCCAGGCCGAGTTCTGCTCGTACTTGGGCCGCGCATTCATGATCCAGTTCGAGGCACCACCGATGATCGGCCCTCCGGCGCTGCCGGGTTCGCTCTTCGGGTAGAAGCCGGTTCCGACCTGGAACTTGGCGCCCGCCTGGTATTTACGCAGTGAGCCTGTGGATTCGAGATTGATCACCGATCGGCCGGCCATGAAGGCGGCGGCGGCATCGTCCGTTTTGCGTCCCGTGTTGAGGGCGAGTCCATCGGCCACCATCTGCGTCCACCACTGGAGAACCTTCACGTCCTGTGGCTGGTTGATGTTGATCTTGGTCGCGTTGCTGTCGCGGCCATTGCCGTTGTTGCAGTACTGCGCGTCCGCCCGCGCGGTCCATTGCTCCAGGAACCAGCCATAAATTGCCGCACCGAAGCCGTATTGGGTCACCTGGCCACTGGCGTCTTTCTTGGTCAGCTTCTGCGCCGCGGTGCGGATCTCATCGAGGGTGGCGGGCGGCTTGCTCGGATCGAGACCGGCGGCGGTGAAGGCGTCCTTGTTGTAGTAGAGAAGCGGCATCGAGCTGTTGAAGGGCATCGAGTAGAGCTTCGAGTTGATCGAGTAGTAGCCGAGGATGTTCGGCTCGAGGTCGGCGACCGAATAGTGCTCCGCATCGATGAAGTTGGCCATCGGGGTCACCTGCTTGGAGTCAATCATGAAGCGGCTGCCGATGTCGTAGACCTGGACCATCGTCGGCACCTGGTTCGACTGGATGCCCGCCTTTAGCTTGGCCAGGGTGTCGTCGTAATTGCCCTGGTAGGTGGGCGTGATGTGGATCTTCCCCTGGTTGGCGGTGTTGAATTTTTCACTCAGGGCCTTCACCGCGTCGCCGTTGGTGCCTCCCATCCCGTGCCACCAGGTGACCTCCACCGGCAGGGATGACGGAGAGGGATCGGAGGACGATTGGGCGGTTGGACTGCCGCCCCCGCCGCATGCCACGGCGAGAACCAGGATCAGGATCGTAAGGACGGTTCGGCGGCCAGTTAGTCGCATGTTTGGAAAGTCTTCCCTCCTAAAAGGTCGGCCTGGAACCTCAACCGCGGACGGCCCCGGCGGTGAGTCCTCGGACAATGTGCCGCTGGGCGGCGAAGGTCAGGATAAGGGTTGGGATCAGCGCCAGCACGACCCCGGCCAGGACGACGTTCTCCTCCTGGGCGTCGGCATTCTGCAGCTGGCTGATTCCAATCTGCAGTGTCTGCATCGCCGGTGACCGGGTGACGAGGAGCGGCCAGAAGTACTGGTTCCAGGTCGCGATGAACTGGAAGATCGCCAGGCTGGCAATCGCCGGCCGGCTCAGCGGGACCAGGATGCTCCAGAGGAACCTCAGGTGGCCTGTGCCGTCCACGATCGCGGCCTCGTAGAGGTCGCGCGGAAAGCTGAGGAAGAACTGGCGAAGCAGGAAGGTGCTGACCCCGCCGGCGAGAAATGGCAGGGTCAGCGCCGCATAGGTGTCGATGAGCCCGCTGTTCGCCATCGTCAGGTAGTTGGGGATGATGACCGCCTCATAGGGAACGAAGAGGGTGGCGATGAACAACCCGAAGATGAGAGAACGGAAAGGGAACCGGAGAAACGCGAACGCGTAGGCGGAGAGCACTCCCGTCACCACCTGAGCAGTGGTGACCAGGGCGGCCACCAGGACACTGTTGAAGTACTGGCGGGAGAGCGGAATGACGCGCTGCACCGCCGCGAAGGCGCCCAGGTCGGGATGCGCGGGCAGCAGCGCGGGCGGGTATTGGGAGAGCTCATGGGGTGCCATCAGGCTGGCCGAGACCGCGAACAGGAGCGGGAAGATCAGCACCAGCGCCACCAGCGTGAGGGCGCCGTAGCCAAGCATCCGGCCGAGCAGCCTCATCGCGTCACCGGTAGAAGACCTTGCGCTCGAGCACGCCGAACTGGAAGGTGGTGATCGCGAGCACTATCACGAAGAGGACGAGGGCCTGCGCTGAAGCCAGGCCGAAGTTGCTGGACCCGAATGCGAAGGCGTTGAGGTAGATGCTGTAGACGAGGGTCGTTGTGGCGCCGGCGGGCCCGCCGCGGGTCAGGATGTGGATCTGCCCGAAGCTCTGCAGCGAGATGATCGTTGACACCACGAGCAGGAAGAAGAGGGTCGGCGTGAGGAGCGGCAGCGTGACGTGCCGCAGTGTCGACCAGGCGCGCGCACCGTCCAGCTTGGCCGCCTCGTAGATCTCCTCCGGGATGGCGCCAAGTCCTGCCGAGAGGACCAGCACGTTGTACCCGAGCTGCAGCCAGACGGTTGCGGCGGCAACGCTGGGCAGCGCCCGGCCGGGATCCGTGAGCCAGGGTTGCGGTCGGATGTGAACGAGCCCGAGCAGCCCATTGAAAACTCCGACACCGGGGTTGAAGAAGACGGCAAAGACGACGGCGGCGGTGGCCACCGAGAAAGCGAAGGGCGTCGCCATCAGAGTTCGGAAGATCCCAATGCCGCGCAGCCGCAGCTGAAGCAACAGCGCCAACAGCACTCCCACCACCAGGCCCGGCAGGACCGTGTACAGGGTGAAGAGCAACGTGTTGACCAGCGTCTCCCGGAGCGCCGGCGAGGCGAACAGTGTCCGGTACTGGCCGAGACCCACAAAGAGTCCCGGACGGCCGATGATGTCGTTCCCGTAGAAGCTGAGGGACACCGAGCGAAGGAGCGGATAGAAGATGAAGAGACCGAAAAGAATCAGCGACGGAGCAACGAAGAGGGCGGCTGTGTAGGACTCGGCCCGACTGTACCGCTTCAATGGTGTGCCCGCGAGTCTAAAGCAAACGGGGCTAGGGCCAGAAGAGGTGGCCGAGCACCAGGACCGGGCCGGCGACCGGCCCTGGTGCCGCGCCTATAGTTCAGCCCGCGGTGACGACCAGGTCCGGATATCTGAGCATCTCACGGCGGGGGATCGATTTCGACAGCGTCCCGATGCGGCTCTTCCAGAAGTCCAAGCGGCTCGGCATCTGGGATCCGATGTCCTTTGACCTCGGGCAGGACAAGAAGGATTGGGCGACGCTCTCCCAGGACCGCCGGGACGACCTCATAGGAACCACAACGCTGTTCCAGGCGGGGGAGGAGGCTGTCACGCTCGACCTCCTGCCGCTGGTGATGGCCGTCGCTCGACGCGGCCTGCTCGAGGAGGAGATCTACCTCACCAGCTTCCTGTGGGAGGAGGCCAAGCACACCGAATTCTTCCGGCGCTGGCTCGACGCCGTTCCCGAGCTGGGAGACCAGGATCTGCACGATTACATCGGCCCTAATTACCGCCGGCTGTTCTTCGAAGAGCTGCCGGCGGCGATGGGCAGGCTCCTCGAGGACGATTCCGACGAGGCGCTGACCCGCGCGCTGACGACCTACAACATGCTTGTCGAGGGTGTCCTCGCCGAAACCGGCTATCACAGCTATTCGTTGCAGCTGGAGGCAGGGCGGCTCTTCCCGGGCCTGGCCGGGGCGCTCAAGCTCATCTCGAGGGACGAGACGCGCCATATCCGGTTCGGGGTCTACATGCTTCAGCGGCTCATCCAGTCCGACGGACGGATGTGGGACGTGGTCCAAAGCCGGATGGACGAACTGATGCCCGTGGTGCTCGGGATCGTCGGGCCGCCAGCCGACGCCCCCCCGCTCGCCACCGATTCCGTCTTCGCCGCGGCTCCCGATGAGATGACCCAGTTCGCGATGACCCAATACCAGAGGCGCATGAAAGTGCTGGAGCGGGCGCGCGGGCAGAGCCGCGCCGAGCTGGAGAAGGAGGTCGCCGAGGAGCTGACCGAGGAGTTCTTCGCCGGTTAGCTGATCAGCTGGCGGAGGCCCCGGCGAGGGCGGCGTCGTCCTCGCTGAAGTCGGCTGATGCCTCGGGTGGATGGGCCAGGTGCCACTCGACAGTCCGGCGAAGGTTGGCGCGGGGATCCGAATCCCGCCAGTCGAGCAGCTCGCGAGCCCGGGCCGCGCTGGTGACGAAATGCTGCGAGAGCCGCGCGGTCTGCGCGAGGTCGGCGGGCACGAGCCCATCGGGAACCCTCACCAGCTCGGCCGCCGACCCGGCAGCTTCGAGGATGAGGCGCGCCCAGGCGCCGGCCGAGTAGCTCTTGCTCGCAGAGGTTGAGCACCAGCCCCCCGGCGGGGGCGGCCTCAGCTGCCAGCCGGATTCCGCGGGCCAGATCCCGCACGTAGCCGCGGGTGGTCAACCAGGTTCCGGTGCCAATCGGGATCCGGGTTCGCCCGGCGCGAACACGGCGCAGGATGGGCTCCTCGCGCCGCTGGGCATCGCGCTCGCCGTAGACCATGGGCAGCCGGACAACGGTGGCCCCGCGCGGCAGATAGAGGTCCTCCGCGTCGAGCTTGTCGTAATCAGCCTCCCGGCCGCCGCTCTCGCGGTACGGGTAGCGCTCGGCACGTACCGGCGAATCCTCATCCAGCGGCACCGGATCGGTCTCCTCCCCCCTGAGAAGGGCGCCGAAGGCTCGGTAGACATCCACCGACGAGATGACCACCAACCGGGTGTTCGTGGCAACCACATCGAGCACCGCCTGCGCGTCCTGAGCGGTCATCGCTCGCATGTCGATCAGGGCCTCGGCCCCCGTCACCGCGGGGACGCCGGCCAGCTGATCGCGGGCGAGGTGGACGTGTGCGCAGGCGGGGAGATCGGCCGGCTCGGTCTCTCCTCGGTGAACCACCGTCACGTCATGGCCCGCCGAGACGAGCTCTTCGACCAGCGCGAATCCGATGAAACGAGTCCCTCCCAGCACCGTGATCCGCATGGCGTCGAAAGTTTAGGAAATCGTTTCGGGTGGGCGCCCGGGCCTGCGCATGCGCTTCAATAGATTCCAGCGAATGGCTGGACGAGCGGACGGAGCGACCAAGGGCCCGGGCGACGCCGTAGAGCGGCTGAAGGCCGCCTGGCAGGGCGAGATCCAGGCACGCATGGTCTACGAGATCCTCGCCGCCCGCGAGACCGACCCCCGTCGGGCGGACATCATCCGCCAGATCGCGGCGGCGGAGGGGACCCACCGAGGCCGGGTCGAGGATCGGCTTCGCCAGCTCGGACAGACGATCCCCGACCCATCGTCGGTTCATATCTCGACCTGGATGCGGCTTCAGGCAAAGCTGGCGCCCACCTCCCGCGTGCTGGCCGCCATGGAGGCCCGCGAGGACGACGAGGTCAACGACCGCTACCGGCGGTCGACCGGCGACCCCGGCACGGACGCTGTCCTGGAGATCATCCGCAAGGACGAGCAGTCCCATTCCCGGGATCTCCAGGCCCTGATGGCCGAGTCGGCCGGCGAGCCGCCGCCCACCCCGGCACAGAACCGACTCCACAAGATCCTCGGCCGCGAGAAGTGGCACCGAACCGGGGCCGGATGGATCTCGGGAGCCATCTACGGAGCAAATGACGGCCTGGCGGCGGTCTTCGGCATCGTGGCCGGCGTCTCCGGCGCGACCGGCGGGTCAGGCTTCGTCCTGACGGCGGGCCTTTCCGGCGCCGTCGCCTCGGCCCTCTCGATGGCCACCGGCGCCTACCTGGCCGAGAAGTCCGAGGCCGAGGTCGTCGCCGCCAGCCTGGCGCGCGAGCGTCAGGAGATCGTCGACCGCCCCGAGGAGGAGCGCGAGGAGGCTTCCCTCTTCTACCAGT
The DNA here is from genome assembly GCA_964194225.1 of uncultured bacterium. Classification (GTDB taxonomy): domain Bacteria; phylum Chloroflexota; class Dormibacteria; order Dormibacterales; family Dormibacteraceae; genus CAXMLP01. Next base: position 10,626 of record CAXMLP010000353.1, read on the forward strand.
TGAAAGGCCTCGACAAAAAGGACGCCGACATGCTCGCCGACAAGCTCTCCGCCGACCCGGAGGCGCTTCTCAAGGTGCTCGCCGCCGAGGAGCTGGGAGGAGCCGAGGCGTCCGGGAACCCGGTCCAATCGGCCCTCGCCGCCGGAATCAGCACATTCCTGGGGGCGATGATCCCGGTCATTCCCTTCTTCTTCATGAAGGGGACTGCGGCGGTCGTGGTGGCCTTCATCGTCTCCCTGATCGCCCACTTCCTGGTCGGCGCCTCCAAGGCCCTCTTCACCCTCCGAACGTGGTACGCGGCAGGTCTCGAAATGACGCTCGCCGGAGTGCTGGTCGGCGGAATAACCTACGGCCTCGGCCTGCTGCTGCAGGGTCACGGAGCCTAGGTCGGGATTCCGGCCAGCCGGTCGTACACGATCTGCGACCAGCTCTCCATCTCCAGGTAATACATCCGCATCTCATCCAGGGTGAGCAGCTCGCCGGCCAACTTTGTCGTTTCGCGAATGGCGATGTCGGGAGAGGAGCCCTCGACGATGAAGGCGAGGGCGAGGTGAACCCGGGAGACCGGTGAGGAGTCGTCGTTGATCAGGCCGATCAGCGTCGCCTCGATGGCGCCGCTGTAGTCGACCTCCTCCTCGAACTCGCGGCGGAGCCCATCCATCACGGGGTCCCCGTTCTGCAGGTCACCCGGGTTGATGTGCCCGCCGACCCCCAGGGAGTAGAGCTGGCGGAGGCGCTTCTCCGACGAAGCCTTGAGCCGGCGGGTGAGGAGGTAGCGCGGGCCGTGCCGGAACAGGACGTAGGGGATGATCTGCTGGTAGGTCGGGTCGTCCTCCACGTCCGTTCGCGGCATGAAGAACGAGTGCTCGCGGATGACCTCCTGGTAGCGCTCGAGCCCGTCGTCGACGAAGCCGTGCCAGGCACCATCCGGAAATATCTCGGCGCGCCGGACGCAGAGGACGTGCTCGTCGAAAACTCCCGGCATCTTTCAGGCGGTCTGCACTGCAGCGGCCGGTCGGAGGGCCGGCCGGAATGGAGTGTCGAGAGTCATAGCTGCGTACGATCCAGGAGGCCGTCGCGGCGCAGCGGCGACAGCGCCGACAGGTCGAGGTCGGGGCTGTCGCCGAGGATCATCGCGGCCAGGCTGGTACCGACAGCGGGCGACTGCATCACGCCATGGCCGCTGAAACCACAGGCGGCCCAGAAACGGTCTCGCTCGGTGCGCCCGACCAGGGCGTGGTGGTCGAAGGTCACCTCGTAGTGACCTGTCCAGTGCTTCTCAGGCTCCGGGAGGGCGGCACGCGGCACCCGCCGTGAAAGCCATTCCCGGAAGTGGCTCCAATCGTTCTGGTCGCCCGGGCCCATCACCACCAGCCGCCCCTCCCGCTCGCGGAAGTGATAACCGCTGCCCGCTTCCAATGTCATCGGCAGGCCTGCGTCCAGCCAGTCGAACGGGCCCACCCAGAACATCCCACGCTCCACCGGTTCGACATCGAGGTGCACCCCGAGGGTCTCGCCGACCTGCCGCGACCAGATCCCGGTCGCGATCACGACGGCATCCGCCGACTCCAGCTCGGAGGCAGGCGCCGTCACCCCATACCGAAAGTCCACGCCCCTGGCGCGGGCCTCGTCGATGAAGGCCTTCAGCACCAGGGGCGGCGAGTAGAGGCCGTCGAGGGCACAGAAGTTGGCCGCGATGATGTCGCTCCCCGCCAGGAAGGGAACCTTCTCACTCGGCTCCGGGTGCTCGATCGGGAGGCCCAGCTCGCGCTGCAGGATGGCGCGCGCGGCGAGTTCGCTGGCGACCGCTTCGTTCTCGGCAAAGTACAGGTAGCCATTGGGGCGGAAGTCAACCGTGGTCGCTCGGCTCGCGAAGAATTCGCGCGAGGCCAGCGCCAGGTTGACGTTGAGCGCCGAACCGTGCTGGGTCCGGAAACCACCCAGGGCGCGGCCGGTGGACCCCTGCGCCAGCTGGCGGGGGTCGTAGACCACGACGTCGCGGCGGCCGGCATTGCCGAGCGCCCAGGCCACCGCGGCACCCACCACTCCTCCGCCGAGAATTGCGATCAGGGGAGCCGGCCCCGCACCGCCCGGATCAGCCGGGGAGCTACTGACACAGCGCTGCCAGGTCCTCCCAGAAGCTCGGATAGGAGATTGCCACGCAATCGGCGCCTTCGATCTCCGTCTCGCCCTCGGCGAGCAGGCCGGCGACCCCCAGCGCCATCGCAACCCGGTGGTCCCCGCCCGATTCGACCTGGGCTCCCCGCAGGCGGGTGGGCCCCGTTATCCGCCAGCCGTCGGCCTGCTCCTCGACGGCCGCGCCCATTGCCTTCAGAGCGACCGTCATCGCGGAGATGCGGTCCGACTCCTTGACCCGAAGCTCCCCGGCACCGCTGATCAGCGTCGTGCCGATCAGCTGGGTGGCCCCCACCGCCATGACCGGGAGCTCATCGATCGCCTCGGCGCTCAGCCTCTCCGTCCAGGGCCATGCCTTCAGGCCGCGCAGGGTCCTGGCGTGCAGGGTCGCCACCGGCTCGCCGCCACGACGCAGCTCATGAAGGCGGGCGACCGGGAGAAGGCGCAGGAGACCGGCCCGGGTGGGATTGATTCCCACCTCGCCGAGATCGATCCGAGCTCGGGGATGAAACGCCGCGGCGATGATCCAGAAGGCGGCCGAGCTCAGATCTCCCGGGATCCGCAGGGAGAGCGGATCAAGACGATCCGCCCGGCGGACCTCGACGGCGGTCCCGTCGACCCGAATCGGGGCGGCCATGGCAGCCAGCATCCGCTCGGTGTGGTCACGCGTCCTCACCGGTTCGACGACCTTGGTCACGCCCTCCGCCTGCAGCCCTGCCAGCAGCAGCGCGGACTTCACCTGCGCGCTGGGAACCGTCATCTCGTGGACGACGCCCACCAGGTGGCCGCCGCCCACGCGCAGGGGGTTGAGCGATGTCCGCGCGCCCATCCGCGCAAGCGGCTCGCAGACGCGATCCATGGGCCGGCGCGAAAGCGACTCGTCTCCCACGAGTGTCGATTCGAAGGGCTGTCCCGAAAGGAGACCGGCGAGCAGGCGCATCGTGGTGCCCGAGTTGCCGCAGTCGAGCGGTCCGTGCGGCTC
>CAXMLP010000354.1:0-4342 GCA_964194225.1 uncultured bacterium
GGTTGGTGGGGGGTTGGCCTCGGTCAGGGGTTGAGAGCGACGGAGACGTTCGAGAAGACGTTCCGGACCTGACGACCCATCGTGAGAAGCACGACGATCACAACGACCGCCACGAGCACGAGAACGAGCGCGTACTCGACCATGCCCTGGCCGCTCTGGCGGTGCAGCAGGGAGGGTCCCCGGGCGATGAACATTGCGATTCGGCTCATTTTTCTTTCCTTGCTCTTCACTCGCTCTTCACTCGGCTCACCTGACGCTGCCGACTGAAATTCAGCTGGAATCACTAACGCGCGAGGACGGGAAAACCATCGCAAATCGACAGAAATCTGTAAACGATCTGTAACCGGCCCGAGCCTACTGCGCCAGGTGCCAATCGGTGACGTTGGCAAACCGATCAACCGGCTCGATCGCGCGGTCCAGGCGGATCCCGGAGAACCGCCGGTTCACCGCGTACTGGTAGTGCGGCTCGTACAGGAACAACGCCGGCGTGGCGTCGACCAGCAGGTTCTGCAGGTCGGCGTAGGTGGCTCGGCGAGCCTCACGGTCAGACCTCGCCCGGCCGTCCTCGAGGTCTTTGTCCACAAAGGATTGGCGGGGCAGGCTCGAAAAGTTCAGCGGGTATTCGCGCTGGCTGGAGTGCCAGAAGGAGTACTGGTCAGGGTCGGGCCCGTTGTCCAGGTTGGCCAGGGCCATCTGGTAGGTTCGCCCGCCGAGATACCTGGTGATGAGCTGCCCCACCGGCACGATCTCCACCTGCACCCCGACGCCGATCGCGGCCAGCTGGCGCCTGACCAAACGAGCCACCTCCCGCTGGGGAAATACGTCGGCCGCGACCAGGGTGACCCGGAACTCGCGTCCGGCTCGGCTCCGATAGAGGCCCTGCTCCGGCATAATCCAGCCCGCCTCGTCGAGAGCGCGGGCTGCCGCGGCGGGGTCATGGCCCACACGGTTGGCCGCCTCCCCCGAATATGCCCAGCTGCTCGGGGGCAGGGCGGTCGCCTGGCTGTCTGCCCGGCCCCCCAGGACTTCACTCACGATCGCCTGGCGGTCGATCGCCTGGCTCAGCGCGCGACGAACCGACGGATTGAAGAAGAAGGGCCGGCTGAGGTCCAGGAAGATCGCCGCGAAGCTGAATGTCTGGGCCTCGAGCACCGCGATGTTCCCCTTGCGGAGCGACCTCAGCAGGCCCTGCGCTGGAAGTCCGCCGATCCCGTCCGCCTCCGCCCGGCTGACCGCCGTCACAGCCTGGTCAAGGTCGCCGTAGCCCTTGAAGACGATCCGGTCGAGTTGGGCCACCGGGCGGGCGTTGGGATTGCGGCGAAGGGTCACCACCGACCGGTCCGCTGACACCCATTCCACCTGGAAGGGACCCGTCCCGAAGGCCCGGCTGGCGCTGAATGGGCTGGCCGCGATCCGGGCGGCATCACCGGCGAAAACGTGGGCGGGGATGATCCCGATGCGGAGCAGCACGGGGAATGCGGCGCTCGGTGCCTTGAGCGCGAAGTCCACCTGCTCGGCGCTGACCTTGCGTACCGTGACGCCCTTCCAAACGGCCCCCGCCGGCCGGTCGTAGGAAGGGTCCTGGAGGACTGAGAAGGTGAAGACGACATCGTCGGCACTGAAGGGAGCGCCGTCCGCCCACCTGACATCGGAGCGCAGCAGGATGCTGTAAAGGAGGCCATTGGCCGATTGCCGGATCTCGCGCGCCAGGAGAGGCTCCACCTTCTGGTCCGCGCCAATCCGGGTCAGCCCCTGGTAGATGAGGCTGTTGATGTCCCGCGCGTTGTCCTCATCGGCGAAGAGCGGGTTGAGCGACCCGGCACTCCCGATCACCGCCTCCGTGAAGGTCCCCCCGCGCGCCGGTGACGACCCGTCGCGGGAGCCGCTGGCGGTGGCCGCAGAGGAGGCGGTCCGGTCGCCATTGGAGCCGGCCTGGCCTCCCAACTGGCAGGCGGCCCCGGCCACGGCTGCCAGCGCGAGCCACGCCAGGGCTCGTCGCAGACGCACTACTTCGACGTGTGCGTCGCGACCAGGATGTTTGCCAGCGACACGACCAGGAAGCCGGCGACCAGCACCCAGGTGGTCCAGTACAGCTGCCGCTCCAATCCGCGGCGCGTACGGTAGCCACCCCCGAAATCCCCCCCGCCGCCGCCGATGCTGCCGCCCAGGCCGGTCGCCTTGGGGGTCTGCAGCAGTACCCCCGCCATCAGGAGCACGGCGAGGACCACCTCGGCAACCACCAGGAACGGCCGCAGCTTATCCATTGCGTCCGGCGATTCTACAGGCGCGACCGACCGCGCCAGCTCGCGTCAGCCCTGAAGTTCAGGTCAGCCCCGGAATCGAGCGTTCACGGCCTCCCAATTGATTGTGTTGAACCAGGCCGCCAGGTAGTCGGGCCGGCGGTTCTGATACTTGAGGTAGTAGGCGTGCTCCCAAACGTCCACCCCGAGCAGCGGGACCTTGCCCTCCATCACCGGGCTGTCCTGGTTGGGGGTTGAGACGATCTTGACCGAGGACCCGTCCTTGATGAGCCAGGCCCAGCCGCTGCCAAACCGGCCGACACCGGCCTTGGTCAGCTCGGCCTTGAAGGCGCCGTAGTCACCGAAGGCGGCCTTGATCGCGTCGCCGACGGCGCCCGTCGGCTCGCCGCCATGGTTCGGGCCCATGATCTCCCAGAACAGAGTGTGGTTGGCATGGCCGCCGCCGTTGTTGCGAACTGCAGGGCGGATGTCCTCGGGGACGCTGTCGAGGTTGGCGAGCAGCTCATCGATGTTCTTGCTGGCCAGCTCCGGGTGCTTCTCGATCGCCGCGTTGAGGTTGTTGATGTAGGCCTGGTGATGCTTGTCATGGTGGATCTGCATCGTCTGCGCGTCGATGTGCGGCTCGAGTGCCCCGAAATCGTAGGGAAGGGGTGGCAGTTGAAACGCCATGGGTTGGGTTCTCCTTAGCTCAGTTGGTTAATTCTTCGGCGATCGTCAATTCCACGCTTGGGCGTGGGCTATCTCGACAAGCTTAGGAACCAGCTCGGGTCCGCGAAGCTTGCCGAGCCGGCCCTTCGCCGCCTCTGCCTCGGAGAAGCGGGTGGTTCCCTCCGGCTCCAGGCCTCCAGTGGAGATGAGGAGAGGGACGGGGTCGGCCGAATGCGCCCGGATCTCGCAGGGGGTCGAGTGGTCAGCGGTGACTGCGATGACGAAGTCGGCCAGCGTCAGCTTGCTCACAAGCGGTCCGAAATAGAGCCGATCGATCTGCTCGATGTTCTCGGCCTTGCCCCGCGGATCGCCGTCGTGGCCGAAGAGGTCGGGTCCTTTGAGGTGAACGTAGAGGCCCTCGTAATGATCGAGCGCGCCAAGCGTCTTGGTCGCCCAGTCGGAGAAGCCTTTTTCCGGGTCGGTCGCCGTTGACAGGACCGGCACCTCGCCCATCCCGGTGAGCTGGGCGAGGCCGATCTCGACCGGCATCTCCACAAGCGAGCCGAAGTGGATGCCAAAACGCTGCTGGAAGGCGGGCAGGCGGGGCAGGCGATCGCCGGCGTCCCGTGCCAGGATGAAGTTGCCCGGCATCTTCCCCTCCTCCCGGCGCCGCCGGTTGACGGGATGTTTGTCGAGGAGCGCGAAAGACTTCCTCATGAATTCGTTGGTCAGATCAGCGCCAGCCCGCGCGGAGATGCTCTCGAGAAGTGGCCGGGCCTCCCGGACATGGGTCCCCGGGTTCTCCAGGGCGACCGAGAAGACGCCGTGGCGCTGATAGGCGGGGTCGCAGTTGTCGATCTGGCCGGAGAGCTGATGTTGCAGGGAGTGGATGACGAGGCAGGCGCGGTGTCCGATCGAGTGGCGGAACTCGAAAGTGGCGGCTTCCAGGCGCACCCCCTCCTGCACGGCGGCGGCCAGCTCTCGCGCCTCGGGATCGCTGAGGTTGCGGCCCACCCGGCGGTCGACGATCCTCCAGTCCTTGTCGACGGTGCCGAAATTGCAGCGCCAGGCCAGGGATCCATCGGGGACGGCCATGCCGGCGCCGTGTGACTCGAGCGGTCCTCTCCCGGTATAGAACTCGTCCACGTCGTAGCCGAGGATGCTCATCACCGCGGCATCGGACTCAGGGGCGATACCCGGGCCGATCGTGTCCATCAGGCCGGTCTGGCCGCGCTCGGTCAGCTGGTCGAGGAAGGGGGTGGCAGCGGCGTCGAGGGGAGTCCGGCCCGCCAGCTCTGCGCAGGGCCGATCACCGAGGCCGTCGAGAACGACATAGAGGATCCTCCTCATGCCGCCCCGCCTGAGTAGACGGCTGCGGTCCGCCGAATCATGTCGGAGAAATCCTCGGCCTTGAGGCTGGCCCCACCGACGAG
>CAXMLP010000355.1:0-4528 GCA_964194225.1 uncultured bacterium
CTCATTTGACCGTTACAGTCCACTAGTGCGGCGGCGGGATTGGGAGGGCGACCGCCTCCGCCTCGTAGACTGCCAGCTCCGGGGGCGACTCGGCCAGCCGCGAAAGCGCCGCCACGAAGCGGCCCGACTCCGGGACCGCGAAGTGCCTTGCGAGTGCGGCACGGTCCGCCCACCGCTCGAAGAAGAAGAGCCGGGTGGAATCCTGCGCATCCTGGTGCACCGCGTGCGCCAGACAACCAGCCTCGGAGCGCGAGCGATCCACATGGGCGAGGCAGAGGATGAGCGCCTCGGCCAGGTTGTCGGCCCTGATCCTGGCACTCCCGGTGACGATCACCATGGTCAGCCCGCGGCCAGGAACTTGTCGAGCCCCTGGCGAGCCTGCCGCTGAACTGACGAGCGCAGCATCGGCGTCCACCCCAGGAGAAGGCCGGCCGGGCCCAGGGCCTGGCTCGCCCAGCGGTAAAAACTGAATTCGTCACGGTGCTGCACGATGAGACCATCGGCGAACCGGAACTCAGCGCGAACATCGTTGACGACCTGGCGGCCGGTCTGCGTGAACGTGTAGTGCGCCACCCAATGCGCCGACCCTCGCGTCTCGTCGGCATCGTGCTCGAGCAGCTCGACGCGCAGGTCGGAAGAGCGACCTGTGAGGTATATCCACATCGCACCCGCCTCGCGACCCTTCAATCCAGGGAACACAGGATCGTCGAAGCTGGCCTCCCTGCTGTAACAGGCAGCCATCGCAGCGCCGTCGCGGGCGGCAAAGGCGGCGTAGAACCGCTCGATGAGTAGGCGGCTCGGGCCTGTCACTGGCTCGGAAGTCGTACCCACGTTATCCATGATGCCCCCAATGGCGAATCTGGGAACCTCAGACATGTACAACTAGACTGGCTAATTGCTGAGTGTCTCGTTATAAAATGACTTTCTGTCATGGAGATAGAGCGCGGGGTTTCGACGGCCTCCAAGCGGGACCGATCCTGGAACGCGCTGAAGAGCGCCTATAACGCCGCCAAGGGCCTGGCCTGGGTGGCGCCCCGAACTCCCTCGATCAAGCTGGGGATCGCGGTTGTCGCGATCCTGGCCGGAGTCGGCGTGGCGCTGCGGCTACCGCTCTACGAGATCGCCCTGCTGGTTGGGGCGGGCACCGTCGTGCTGGCGGTGGAAACGCTGAACACGTCAATCGAGATGCTCTGCGACCACCTTCACCCGGAGCCGCACCCCATGATCGGCAAGGTCAAGGATGTGGCCGCGGGCGCGACTGTGATCACCGAGCTGGGGGTCGCCGTGATCCTGGTGCTGCTGGTCGGCCCGCCACGTTGGCCCGCCTCGGGCTCTAACCGCCCCTTCGACTCCAGGCTGCCCCGGCACCTCCCAGCAGGGCGCCCCCCGTGGCACCCAGGATGAGCCCCGCCAGGACATTGATTGGAGACTTGCCATGAGCGAGGTAGGCAAAACCGCCCACCATGCCGGCAATGGCGCCGCAGAGGAGCCCGGCCAACCCACCGCCTCCGACCAGTACCCCTTTTCGGGCGGCGCGGTAGCCCGTGATGACAAGGATCGACGCAGGTACCAGCACTCCCGCCATCAGCAGTGGCGCCTCCGGAATCCACCTCAGCGACGGCGTGAGACCCAACACCGCGAACACCACGACAAAGGCGGACAGCACAACCGCCCCGAGGATGCCTTCACGCAGCACGATCGACCTCATGCGACCTCCTGACCTTGATGGATCTCGTGAGGGCGGCTGACCGAAGGGAAAGTCATGGTTCCACAGAAATAGGTCGTCGACCCGGCCAGTTCCAAACCCTGAACTTCCCCGGTATTTTCGGTAGTCAGGAGGAGGCGATGTCCGCCAAGCGTTGGGTCCTGGTCGCGGCGGTCCTCGGTTCCGGCATCGTCTTCCTGGACTCAACCGTCGTCAACGTGGCGTTGCCGCGCATCGGGCGCGATCTGCCCCGGACTTTTGTGGGCGTGCTCGAGGGGCAATCCTATGTTTACAACGCCTACCTGTTGACACTCAGCGCGCTTTTGATCCCGGCCGGCGCGCTCAACGACTTCTACGGTCGGCGGCGGATGTTCGCCCTCGGCCTGGCGGGCTTCCTGGTCACCTCGGTCCTCTGCGGTCTGGCGCCGAACATGGAGCTCCTGATCACCTTCCGTATCCTCCAGGGCGCGGCTGGAGCAATGCTGGTTCCCGGCTCTCTGGCGTTGATCACGGCCAGCTTTTCGGGTGAGGATCGGGGCCGCGCCTTTGGCACCTGGGCAGGGGCGTCGGGGGCGACAACCATCCTGGGGCCCGTCATCGGCGGCCTCCTGGTGGACACCATCACGTGGCGCGCCGCCTTCCTGATCAACGTTCCGCTCATTGCGATCGCCTTATGGGCCACGTACCTGCATGTACCTGAGAGCCGAGACGATGAAGCAACGGCGAGAGTTGATTGGGTGGGTGCCGGGCTCGTGGGGCTGGCCGTGGGCGCGCTTGGGTTCGGCACCATCCACGGTCAGCAGCGAGAGTGGCGCGACCCGGTCGGCTACCTCGCTCTCGCGGTGGGGGCGCTTGCCACGATCGCGCTGCCCGTCTACCTGGCCAGGAGCGCGAACCCACTGATCCCGCTTCATCTTTTCCGATCGCGCAACTTCACAATCACGAATATTTCAACGCTTCTGATCTATGGGGCGCTTTACGTAATGGGTTACTACGTCACCCTCTTCCAGCAGGGCAGCCTTGGCTACACCGCCGCTGGTGCTGGGATCGCTGGTATCCCGGGAACGCTGTTCCTAATCTTCTTCTCCGCTCGCTTTGGCGCACTTGCCTCCCGCTACGGACCCCGCTGGTTCATGGTGGTTGGGCCGGCCATCATGGCGTTGAGCATCCTCTGGCTGGCGCGAGTCCCCGCCAGCAGCTCACCCTGGCAGCTTGCGCCGGGATCGCCGGCCAGCTTTCTGCCGCCGCTGTCCTACCTGGTCGATTTTCTGCCCTTCGGCATCCTCTTCGGGATCGGGCTGACGATCATGGTCGCGCCGCTGACGACCGCCCTCATGGCCGCCATCCCGGTTCGCAACTCGGGAGTCGGCTCAGCGATCAACAATGCGATCTCCCGGGTCGGGCCGCAACTGGCGGGGGCGGGGATCTTCGTTGTAATCACAGCCAGCTTCTACAACCACCTCGCTGGCAGCATCAAGAACCGGGAGCTCTCTTCCCCCGCCGTCCGGGCTCTTGTCAGCCCACTCAACATGCCCCTCGACGCAAGCCTGGTCGGCGTGGTGCGAGAGGCCTCCACCGCGTCTTTCCACATTGCCATGCTGGTTGGGGCAGCCCTGCTCATTCTCGGGGCCCTCGTGAATGCCGTGGGCATACAGAATGTGAAGGTTCGGCCGGGGAACGCCCCGCCCCAACGAGAGTAGGAGCCACACGCGGGCAGCGGATTCCCCTCCGGCCCTGGAACTGGTCTTGTGGACGACAACGTTCCAGAGGCCTTCGCGCAAGCGATCTCCGCCGGTTCCACGGAGGTTTCGCCGCCGGCTCAGAAACCCTGGGGCCAGACAGTCGCTTACTTTCGCGATCTGAACGGACTGCTGGTTGAGCTGTGCTCTCCGATGGCCTGAAAAGCGTCGAACTTCGCTCGACCACAGGCGGAAAAAGAAGTGACCCCGACGAATCGCCTCGCCGAAAACCGACCTCAGTCTTGCGACTTCCGTCTGCTTCCTTCGAACGTGTCCCTCGGGGCCGAAACGAATGGTGAGGCAGAGCGAGGAGGAACGCAACAAGTAAAGTTTTGGTGTTGCCAGGCTACTTGGCACCGCCGCTCTGTATGGCGGACTTGCAGCCGATTCGGTCTTGATTTCAGAAGTCGCGCCTACCTTGAAAGTGTCGAACCACGTCCGGACGCGTGCTTTCGTAAATCGCGAGTCGCCGCCCACCCCGTGTTGTGAAAGTGCATGCCGGACCTATTGGCAGCTCGATCATCCGACCCTGCTTCCAACCCCTGTCGCGAAGCGTGCCCAGCGTCCCCTGGAGGTCCGCCACCCGATAGACCAGGACCTCTCGATCCCCCTCAAGGTGTCCCGCCAGCAATAAGTGCGGCGGGCCATCGGCCAACTCGACCATGGCAACCCGGGTCCCCATCTCCTCGATCGCGAACGCGACTCGTGCGCCGAGCACAGTCTCGAGCTCGACGAGTTCAGCCGCGACATCTGCACTCGGCGAGTAGATGTAATCAAGAGCCTGAAAGAGTGGGTCGCTCACCGCTGGAGCACCATCGTCCCTCTCGAATCCGGCGTCAAGCGCGGCGTCCTCGAGCCGGGCCGCCGCTCGCGGTATCCGGCGGTGGGGCCGAGGCGAGCGCGGTCGTGCCGGCGCCAGCTGTCTCGCGGGCGAGGAATGCGCCGAGCTCCTGGATCGTGCTCATCAACGGCGCCGGGAAGACCACCGTGGTGTTCTTGTCCACCCCGATCTCCACGAGAGTCTGAAGGTTGCGGAGCTGGAGAGCCAGGGGGTGCGCCATCATGATGTCGGCGGCGGCCGCCA
>CAXMLP010000356.1:0-3681 GCA_964194225.1 uncultured bacterium
TCGATGCAGGTGGGCCAGACCGGCAAGGCCGTCCGCCCCAACGTCTACATCGCCGCCGGCATCTCGGGCGCGATGCAGCACACCGTCGGCATGAAGGGAGCCAAGGTGATCATCGCGATCAACAAGGACTCGGAAGCACCGATCCTGAAGATGGCCGACCTGGGCGTCGTCGGCGACGCGTTGAAGATCGTGCCCCGGCTCACCGAGGCGATTCGAGCCAAAAAGGGCGGGTGAAACGGAGTTAGACGAGGCCGGCCGACTCCTCGCTGAGCGTGGGCGCCTGCGGAGCCTGAGGGATTTCGAGGGCGCGGACGCGATTCGGGATCGTCTGCGCAGCGCAGGTTGGGAGGTCGTCGACGGCGCGGCTGGCAGCAGTCTGCGGCAGGTCGAACTGCCGATTCCAGCCCGTCTGGTGACCCTGCTAACCGTGGTCCATGGCTGGCCGGAGGACGCCGAGCGCTGGTTGAGTTCGGTCCTCGACCACCACCGAGAAGCGTTCGCGAAACAGGAGCTTGAGGTTCTCCTCGTCGACAACTCGGGAAGGGCCGACGTCGCCGAGTGGGCGGCGGCGCGACGGTCGGACGAGGTCCGCCTCCTCACCCTCCCACCGGCTGGATTCGCAGGCGCAGTCAACTCCGGCCTTCGCGCCGCGGCGGGCGAGGTCGTGGTCCTCTTCGACCCCGGCACAGAAGCGACCGGCGACCTGGTGACGCCGCTGCTCGAGATGCTCGGGCGGCCCGGGGTCGGGCTGGCCGCCGCGTACGGTGTCCGCGGGGCCGGGACGGTGAAGCACTTTCATGATCACGCGGGCCCCGAGGTGGACGCTGTCGAGGGTTACTGCATGGCTTTCCGGCGGGCTGAGGCGCTGGCGGTGGGCGGCTTTGACGAGCGGTTCAAGTTCTATCGGATCGCCGACTTCGAGTTCAGCTTCCGGATCCGGAACACCGGCCAGCGCGCCATGGTCGTGGCGGCGTTGCCTCTGCGAAAGCACGCCCACCGGCTCTGGGAGGCGGAAACCGACTCGGAACGCGAGCGACTTTCGCGAAAGAACTTCTATCGCTTCCTCGATCGCTGGGGAAAACGCTCCGACCTCCTCGTCGAATAGGTTCGGTTGGAAATGAATCGTGCCCTGACGCGCCTGCGCCGTCGTGTTCTCCCCAACCTTCGCCACCTTTTCGGATCCCGCCTCCGCAGTTGCCGGTGCTGCGACCGGCTGACCGTGGTCATAAGCCTCAGCCCGGGCGAGGAGGTCAAGCGCTGTCTGCGCTGCGGAGCCAACCTCCGCTACGAGATGCTGGCCGAGCAGCTGCGCCAGCTCCCACTCCACCGGCTGGACGTCCTCGAGCTGGACGGTGGCTCTCCGCTCCGGCGCCTCCTGGAAAGGTCGCGGACCTATACGAGGAGCTTCTTCGGGCCGGGTCTCACCCCCGGGACGGTGCGCGCCGACGGCGCCCGCTGCGAGGACATCACCCAGCTGACGCTGGCCGACGCCAGCTGCGACCTCATCGTCTCGAGTGACGTGCTCGAGCACGTGCCCGACCTGGCGACCGCCTTTGCGGAGACCGCGCGGGTGCTCCGCCCAGGGGGCGCCCACCTTTTCACGGTGCCCCCTCGCCAGCGGACTCGCCGGCGAGGGGCAGAGGAGCCCGAATACCACGGCGACCCCTTGAACCCCGGCGGCATTCTGGCCCACTGGGACATCGGCCCCGACGCTCCGGCGGTGTTCGACACCCCGGGTCTGCGTCTGGAGATTGTCGCCGGTCCCGAGGGCAGCGACCGCCGGATCGTCTGGAGAGCGCTCCGAACCTGACCTCAGCGGCCGGCGGAGGCCCTCACTGTCCGACGCCCACCGCGTGGACCCAGGTGAGGCCGGTATTGAGGCGAAGGTAATTGCCCGCCTCGTCGGTCAGGTAAAGCGGCCGGCTGTTGTTCTGGAAGTAGTTCTGGCCGGCGGCTCCCTGGTGCCAGGTGGCGTGGACCAACCTGCCGTTGGACCAGACGTCGGCGGGCCCCGAGCCGTTCATCTCGTATTGGATCGAGCCGGCGCCCCCGTTGCCGTCCTCGATCCAGCCAGCCTGGTGGAAGGGAACGCGCAGGAGAACCACGTTTTTGACCGCCAGCTGAGCGCCGTTGAGGTTCGCGTCGACTCGCGGTGAACCACGGTCGAAGGGGCGATAGCACGAGCAGCCGCTGTCGAACGTGTAGCTGACACCGTGCAGCCCGACCGAGGGGGCGTCGGCCGGGGCGCCCGGGCTCAAGTCCTCATGGCCGCTGTCGATGACGTACTGGTTGCTGGTCCCGATCCGCATCTCGTCGCGCAGTCGCTCGGCGCGGTCGCGGTCGGTGAAGACGTTGTGTGGCGCCGGCTTGAAGCCGACCCGGTAGTAGTGGTTGCCGCGGTCGAAGTCATTGATGTTGGTCGCCAGCAGGGGAAGGCCCGCGCCGTCCCCGAAGAGATAGTGGAGCGTGCCGACGGAAGCGCCGCTGCACATCTGGATGCCATGGAAGGCCGAGAGCAGGTAGGCGTTGATCATCCGGCAGCTGCGGACCGGTCCCATCAGCTCGGCCGGGCGGTTGAAGAACAGCATGGTGAATCGGCTGATCCCGTATTCGCTGATGTACTCGTAGACCATGTCCGCCTGCTGCAGGCCGTGCTGGGGGCGGGCGGCGCCGGCATTGTCGATGACCACCAGAAGGGGGGTCTGGGTCTTGAACTCAGGGGTGATGCCGCTGCTCGAGTTCGAGGGCAGCACGTTGAGACCCGTCACCGTGAATTCCTCGAGATCGGTCGCGACGTCCCCCCGCGCGGTCTTCGGCTGGCCCCCGATGCCGAAACGGTAGGTCTGGTACGGCTCGACGCTGCCGGAATAGGTGGCTGATTTGAAGTCGGGGGCCCAGCTGAACTGGTCCGCCGGCAGGGGCTGACCGTTCCTCAGCGGCGTGACCGTCTCCGGCTTCATCGCCGCGGTGAAGGTGACGGTGACCCTGGCCAGGGGCTTGATCGCCGAGGCTCCCACGGCCGGCTGGCCGTCAACCAAAAAGCCGGCCACGCCAATTCGCGGCTGGGTCCGGAAGCTACCCTTCCAGGTCCTGAGGCTGGCCGAGCTGTCCGCGCTGCGCAGGTTCTTGATGACGACGGCGTAGATCTGGCCCGGCCGCCAACCCTCGGCGGGTTTCAACACCATCTTCTTGGCCTGGGCATCGAGGACGAAGGTGGTGGCCGGGTCGACGGTCACAGTCAGGTCCCTGGTGTCAACGCGATGGTCGAGGCTGACCACGACCGGCTCCATCAGCCGGACATAACCGGTTCTCGGCTTTTCGATGCTGACGTTGAGGGCCTCCTGAGTTTGGCCGCAGGCAGTCAGCAAAAGGGAGAGCAGAAAGACGGTCAGAACGGGGGTTGGTCGGAAGTTCAGGTGTTTCAAAATCTGCCAGCGACTCTATCAGCGCGGCGAAGGACATTCCAAGGACGCCCGGTGCACCGAAGTTAGAATTCGGGGGGTCCGCTGACCCAGCCGCAAGGGGCAAGGGTTAGAGCCTGAGAGGAATGAAAGTGATCGAAAAATGACCGAGATCAAGGCCGAGCTTGTAGGGAACGTCTGGAAAGTCGTCGCCAAGCCGGGTGACAAGGTGGAGGAGGACGACATCCTGATCATCCTGGAGTCGATGAAGATGGAGATC
>CAXMLP010000357.1:0-4793 GCA_964194225.1 uncultured bacterium
AGGTAGCAGGGGTCGTGGTAGGTGGCCACCTTGCCGATCGGGCCGGCCAGCTCGAGCGCTCCGCTTTCCAGGAGTTCCAGGAGAAGCTGCGTGTAGTGCACCATCTTGTACTTGGCGCCCAGGGCTTGGTAGTCCTGGCCCAGGGCATTCAGGCTGTGCGGGTCGGTGGTCATGATCCGTTTGAAGGAGCACTTGGAGAGGACGTCCATGTTGTGCTGGGCGAGCATCTCGAACAGGCCCTCCTCTCCGACCCGGCGAACGTCGTTGCCACTGTTTCGCTCCGACTCATAGAGGATCCCGAAATCGACGCGAGCCTCGTGCAACACTCGCGCGACCGATTGCGTCAAGCGCTGCACCCGCGAGTCGTATGACGCGAAGTCGCCCACGAACCAGAGCACGTCGACCGGCTCCTTGCGGGCGTCCTTGATCGGGAAACCGAGGTCCTTCGTCCAACGGGCGCGCATCCGCTCCGACTGGTTGAAGGAGTTGCCGTGCTGCGCGAGGCTGGCGAGCGCATCCTGGAGCTTAGGTTCCATGCGACCCTGCTCGACCAGCTGTCGCCGCATGTCGACGATCTTGGGCACGTGCTCGATGTGCAGCGGACAGACCTCCATGCAGGCGCGACACGTGGTGCATGCCCACAGCGTCGCGTCCTGAATGGAGCCTCCCAGCAACGTGCGGTGGCCATCGCCCAGCTTGCGATGGCCACCGATCCCCTCCTCGTCGAGGAGTGCATCGCGCAGGTCCATGATCAGGAGCTTCGGCGAGAGCGGCTGGCCGGCGGCGTGAGCCGGACATACGTCCTGGCAGCGCCCGCACTCGGTGCAGGCATAGAGGTCGAGCTTCTGCTTCCAACCCAACTGCTCCACATCCTTGATCCCGATCGACGGCTTCGAGAGATCGGCTTTCGGCAGAGCGCCCTTGGGTGAGAGGTCGCGGAAGAAGACGTTGGGGATGCCGACGAAGATGTGCAGGTGCTTGGAGGTCGGGATGTAGGCGAGGAAGCCGAGGATGGCCAGCACGTGAGTCCAGTAGAAGAACTCGCCCACCGGCCTCGCCGAGTCGCCATGCAGCCCGAACAGACCGAAGAATCCTGCTAGCGCGGAGCTGGCCGGGCGCCACGTGGCAGACGGATCTCCGCCGGAGGCGACACGGAATGTGTTCTGCATGAGCATGTCGAACACCACCGCGAAGATGAGCAGGAGCACGATGGTGGCGTCACGCTCGTTGGAGCCTTTGAATCGCGCTGGCTTGACGATGTAGCGGTTAACGGCGGCCATGGCCAGGCCCAACATGACGATCACGTCGAAAAGATCCTGGGCCAGGGCGATCCAGGTGTGGCCGCCGATCAGAGCCAGGCTGAACCCGGGGAAGAAGCCCTCACCGAAGGCCTGGACGATTCCGGTGAAGAGGATCACAAAGCCGCTGAAGATCATCAGGTGAAGCAGGCCGGAGTACTTGATCTTGAGCAGTCGCGTGTGGAAGCCGATGTTGGTGACCAGTCCCCAGAGCCGGAGAGGGATGCGGTCGAACCGGTTCTCCCACGGCGAGCGGAAGATCGGGCGGAGCAGCCGGTAGAACCGGTATCCGGACCACGCCAGCGTGGCCACCGTCAGGATCGCCAGGACGATCGTCTTGGCGGGCATCGGCTAGCCGGCTTTCGCTTTGAGGCGCTCGGTGAGCGCCGGGAGCAAATCGAAGAGGTCGCAGGTGGTTCCGTAGTGGGCGACCTTGAAGATGGGGGCGTTGGCATCAGAGTTGATTGCGACGATCAGCTCGGAGTCCCGCATGCCCTCCAGATGTTCAGGGGCGCCCGAAATGCCGACCGCAAAGTAGAGCTTGGGCTTCACCGTCATCCCCGACTTACCGACCTGGCGCGTCTTGGGCAGCCAGCCGCTGTCGCAGACGGGGCGCGAGGCGCCGATCTCGGCACCGAGAGCCTTGGCCAGCTCCTCGGCGAGCTCGAGGTTTTCGGGGCCGCCGATGCCTCGACCGACGCTGACCAATCGCTCGGCCTTGGTGATGTCAACGCCCTCGCCGCCAGGCTCCGAAGCGGAAAGGAAGCGCGTGCGCAAAGAGGAAAGTGCGGTCGGAGGTTCCATGGTGGCCCGCCCGCCCTTGCCTCCCGATCGACCGGCCGCTTCCGGGAAGGAGCCCGCGACCACCGCAAATACCGCCGGAACTTCGGTCCTCGTGGTGGCGGTGATCTTGCCGCCGTACAGCTGGCTTCGAGCGACCACCGCCCCGCCATCCGCTTCGAGGCCCAGGCAGTAGGAGACCAGAGGGCGACCCGTGGCCGCTGCCGCGCCGGCGGCCAGGTCGATACCCACCGACGTGTTGCCGACCAGGACCACCTGAGGGTTCCGTGTGCGGATTGCTTCCGCGAGCACGGCAACGTGTGCCTCGGGGACATAGGGCGACAGGGCCGGATGCTCGACCTGGATCACCGTATCGGCGGCGCCAAGCTGCGAAGCCAGGTCCCCACCACCCGCGAGCAGAGCTTCCACTTCGCCACCCAGGCCGGCGGCCAGCGTGCGCGCGGCGCCAAGCAGCTCGAAGCTGATGGGCGCGACCCGGCCACCTGAAGTCTCGACGTAGACGAGTACGTCGCCCATGCTCAGGCCCTCACCAGGCGGCGCTCACCAAGCAAGGCGGCGATCTTCTCGGCCACCTCGGCCGCGCTGCCCGCCAACATCTCGGCTCCGCGCCCGGTCTCCGGCTTGGCCAGGGCGGTCACGGCCACGCCCGACAACTCATCGGCTGGAGCCACCGACACCGTCTCCAGTGCGCCCGAGGCCATCGCCTGGCGCAGCTTGCTGACCGGTACGTAGCGCGGAGGCTTCGGGGCGGCCTGCACACCGAGCACCGCCGGCAGGTCTAGCTCAAGGCTGGCCATCCGGCCCCCGGCGTACTCCTGATGGACTTTGACTTTGGCGCCGGCGACCTCCACCCCGCTGACGACGCTGACGTGAGGCCAGCCCAGTGCCGCGGCCAGGTAGGGCGCGGTCTGGCCGAAGAGATCGTCGGCGGCCTGGACGCCTGTGAGGACGAGGTCGGGCTGGAGCTGCTTGATCGCTTCGGCGATGGCGGATGCCGCGCGCCGCGAATCGAGCAGATCTCCACCGGCATCGACCTTCAACGCGGCGTCCGCGCCACGCGCCTTCGCGGCGTAGAGCGCCTGGTCGATGCCGGCGGCCGCCACCGCCACAACCGTGACCTTGGCGCCGCTCGCCTCTTTGAGGAGCACGGCTTGCTCCAGGGCATGGTCGTCGAACTCGTTCAGCTTCATCTTCACGGATGAGCGATCGATGTCCTTGCCACCCGAGTCGATCTCCAGCTCCTCAACCAGGTCGGGCACCTGCTTCAGCACCACGGCTATATGCATTCGTGACTCCTATTGCAATGCCTCGTCCACGAGCTCGATCACGTCTCGGACGAGCAGCTTGCCTTCATTCCCGGTCGACTTGACGGCGTCCTCGAAACGGGACACCTCGTAGGGACAGCAGACGACGAGCATCTCGGCCCCGGTCTCGATCGCTTCTTTGACACGCCGCTCGCTCAAGCGCTCGCTGGTGTGGTTGGCGGTGAAGCTGTCCAGCCACATGCCCCCGCCCCCACCACCGCAGCAGTAGCCGTTCTCCTTGCAGCGGAACATCTCGATGAACTCGAGACCCGGGATCTGCTGGATCATCTCGCGCGGCGCGTCGTACTCCCCGTTGTGGCGACCCAGGTAGCAGGGGTCGTGGAAAGTGACCTTGTAGTCAAGCTTTCGCTTCCAGGGCAGGCTGCCCATCAGCGGGGCCAGAAACTGCGTGTAGTGCTGGACCGGGTACTCGGCTCCCAGCTTCGGATACTCGTTGCGAAACGCGTTGTAAGCGTGCGGGTCGGAGGTGACCATGCGCTTGAACTCGTACTTGCCGAGCGTGGCGATGTTCTGCTCGGCGATCATCTCGAACAGCCCCTTCTCGCCGGCCAGGCGCTGGCTGTCGCAGGAGCACTTCTCCTCATGTCCGAGAATGCCCCAATCGACGCCAAGAGCCACCATCGTGCGGGCGAGGGCGCGGGCGGCATCCTTTCCCCGAGGGTGGTAGGACCAGTAGCACTCGACGTAGAAGAGGACATCGACCGGCCGCTTCTCCTTGGGCAGGATAGTGACCGGCACGCCCGCATCCGCGACCCAGTCGGCACGCTTGCGGGCCGGCTCGCCGAGCGGGTTGCCGTGGTTGAACGTGTTCTCGAAAGCCTTCTGCAGCTCGGGCGGGACGTTGCCCTCGGCGACCGCGACCTCGCGGACCGCGGGCATGATGCTGATCATGTTGACCTCCTTCGGGCAAACCCGAAGGCAGTTCATGCAGGTGGTGCAGAGCCAGAGGTCGGGGCTGGTGAAGAGGTCGATGCCGGTCTGGGTCTTGCGGAAGATCTTCCGTGGGCTGTAATCGCCGACGAGGTCGACCGGGCAGGCCGGCGTGCACTTGCCGCACTGGTAGCAGAAGCCCAGCGATTCGGCTCCGGCGAGGGAGGTGACCTTGTCGAGCATGCTCGTGTCGTGCTCCCAGATCACGCGCTGCTCGAACATCCGGTTCCAGTGACCCGAGATGTCCATGCCCTCGAATTCGAGGTGCTCCTCCTCCTTTGTGCGCCCGGGCTCGACCTTGGACATCACTCGGGGTCCCCGCAGAATCGCGGTGGCTGGGTGCGGATTTTGCGGGGCATTCAGACCTCCATTCGGTGGGTGCCGAGCAGGCGGCGCACGAGCTGCGGCAGGGGCGGGATCACCTTGTTGAACTCCTGGG
>CAXMLP010000358.1:0-4432 GCA_964194225.1 uncultured bacterium
GAGGAAGACCTCCTGGGCGGTGTCCTCGGCCTGGTCGCGCTCGCCCAGGACCCGGTAGGCGATCCGGACGACCCGCGCGTACTCGGCGAGGAACAGGCGTTCGAATGCCGCCGGCAACGGGCCCGCCGCCGGCCGCGCCCGCTCAGTCGGGAAGGACATCGACCGCGCTTCCATCCGTTCTACCCATCAAGCACCGCCCGGGCCCGAAATGTGACGAGGAAGGCGAGCCTATTCGGGGAGGCGGCCAAAGATGATGCGCGAGAGGCCGAGCAGGCCGATCCCGAGCGCCGCGGCCCAGGACAGGGCCGAGATCACCGGCGCGTCGAAGTCGGTCCCGGACAGGGCCGCGTGGAGGAACAGGGTCACGAACGCGCCGTAGCTCGAGCGATGGATCCACCGCCAGATCCGGTCGGACATCCGGCGCCGGAGCCAGCTGCTGACCAGGACGATGACGATGAGGTCGAGCGAGACGGTCCCGAGACCGATGGCGACGGCCCCGTAGCTCACACCGAACGGCACGAGGAGGTCGACCGGACGGATGAGCGCGGTCCGGTCGAACACCAGCGCGACGACGTGCAGCGCGCCGAGCGGGATCCAGAGCCAGGTCAGCCAGTCGTGGAGGGCGCGGAGGGCCCGATTCGTGGCCAGGAGATCGAGGACCGAGGTGCGCAGGGCGATCCCCGAGAGGACCGCGAAGCAGAGCGCGGCGTACGAGGCGAGACCCGCCGCCCGCGCGATGAGCCACAACAGGAGCTGGGGATCCACAGCGCTCTACGAGACGTGCGTGAACGTGAGCGGCGCGAGGGTGGCGGTCCGCACACCGGGCGCCAGGGTCAGGCGCGGTGCGGCGGGATCGGGCGTGGCGGTGCGCTGTCCGGGGCGGGTGGTGATGAGCGGGCCGATGGAGGGGATCGGGCTCGCGGTCGGCGTGGCGCTCGCGGTCCTCGCGGGTCTGTCCGCGACCGGCGGCTGGAGCGGCGCCCCGGGGTTCTTCAGGTGCCCCGCCGCGTAGTCGAACGACCCGGCGAGCACGAGCAGCGTGATGCCGGCCGTCCCGAGCTTCAGCGACCAGGCCGGCAGCGACGTCGACATCAGGCCGCTCTCATGAACGGCAGACGCTCGAAGCTCTGGCCGAGCACGTCCGCGCCGTCGACCTTGAGGTGGCCGGTGAGGATCTCCTGGTACACCGAGCGGAAGTCCACGGTGTAGGTGAGGTTGTTCTGGGCGTCGAGCTTGCTGAGGTTCGCGCGCTCCCCGTACAGGCCGCCCTTCACCGGATCGCCGATGAGCAGGACCGGCGAGGAGGTCCCGTGATCGGTCCCGCCAGAGGCGTTCTCGTTCGGCCGGCGACCGAACTCCGACCACGTCGCGATGAGGACGCGGTCGGCCATCCCGTACGCGGCCAGGTCGGCATGGAAGGCCGAGACGGCCGCGTCGAGGTAGGCCATGAGCGCGGCGTGTCGGTTCTGCTCGGTGTAGTGGGTGTCGAAGCCACCGAGGGTCACGTGCAGGACCTTCACCCCGGTGCCGGTCACGATGAGCTCGGCCGCGAGCTGGAGGGCCGCCGCGAGTTGGTTCTTCGAGCTGAACACGAGCTTCGCGTTGTCCGAGTACGTCGCCCTCGGCGTGTACTTCGCGGCGGAGGTCTTGAGCTGCGCGACGGTGTCCCGGACGGTCGACATCGCCGTGTCGAAGAGCGCACCGTAGATCCCGGGCGTGCCGGTGTAGAGCGTTCCCATGACCCGGTCCATGTTGTCCCCGTTGCCCTGGAACTTGAACGACGATTGGTCATTGATGACCGTGAGCGTGGCCTGAAGATCACGGAGCGCGCCGGGGGTCGAGGTCGTTCCCGTGGCACAGCCGACGAGCGGGTGACCCGCGGAGTCGTAGTTCTTTTCGATCGTCTTGCCCAGCCACCCGTCCTGCTGGCGGCGGGTCGGGTCGCCCGTCTCCCAGACCCGGATCGAATCGAAGTGCGAGAAGCTCGGCTTCGGGTATCCGACGCCCTGGACGATCGCGACCTTGCCGCTGTCGTACAGCTTCTTGATCCCGGCGAGGTTCTGGTGCAGCCCGTGATCGTTGTCCAGCGGCAACGCCGCGTCCGCCTCCTTGCCCAGGGTCGGGCGGAGGTCGCGGAACTTGGGATCGCGGAGCGGGATGACCGTCTGCAGCCCGTCGTTGCCGCCGCCGAGCTGGATGACCAGCAGCACCCGGTTGTTGTGAATGCCGTCGGTGGTGGCGGCGAGCACCCCCCTGGCCAGGACAGGCGGCACGATCAGCCCGGCGGCGCCGGCGATGAGCCCGCTCCTGATCAGGTCGCGGCGCGTCAGTGTCATCGCAGGTTGAACTCCGGGCTGCCGAGGAGAACCCGCCAGCGGTCACCGGACCAGGCGGCGTTGTAGGCGGAGCGCGTCGCCGCGCTCAGCACCCCGTCGAGCTGCGACGCCAGGTTGAGGTCGGGGTCGGGGTTGGCCGTGGGAGCGCCGCCGTGCCAGGCGACGTCGCCGGCGAAGTTGAGCCGGTCGAGCCACTGAGTGGTGCCACACCACGCCGGGCTGCCGTGCCACCACCCGGAGACATTGGGCGGCTCATACACGGCCATCCCCATCGACTCGGTGGTCCAGTAGGCATTGCTCATCCAGGCGGTGTAGCCGGTGGCCCGGACGGCGCCGATGACCAGGTCGACCGGGCTCTTGATGATGGCGCGGTAGGCGGCGTCGCCGAGGAACTGGTTGCGCGCCGCCGAGGTGTGGACCAGGAAGTCGGCGCCCAGGAAGATGGTCCGCATGGCGGTCTTGAGGTCGTAGCCGCTGGCCCGGAAGCGGTCGGCAACCTCGTTCACGAAGGTTGCATCGGCGCCGGCGGCGTCGCCGACGAAGTGGGCGATCAACTTGCGGGCGATGAATGACGCACACGCAGGCTGGGCGAGGATGGCGTCGATGACGTCGGCCAGGGCCAGGTTGCCGGTGCGGCCGAGGAAGGTCTTGCTGGTGCTGTCGTGCGCGGCCGGGTCGAGAACCCCGCGGAAGGTCCAGCCGGCATCGATGTAGCCGTGGATTCTGGCCGTGTAGGCGTCCTGGGTCGGCCCCCACTGGGGCCAGGGCTGCGCGGCTCCGGCGCCGTCGAAGGCGGTGATCCGATAACCGGTGAGCGCGCGCGCCGCCTCCCGAACGTCCGTCTCCGTGTAGTTGCCGGGCCCCAGGGTGAACAGCTCCATGAGCTCGCGGGCGAAGTTCTCGTTGGGATTGCCGACCTCGTTCTGCTCGAGGTCGAGGTAGGTCATCATCGCGGCGCTCAGCGACATCTCCAGCAGCAGCGTGCGCAGGTCGCTGAGGCCGTGGCGGCGGAACCCGTCGTTCTGCAGCTTCATGTAGTTGAACTCGAAGGGCTGCTTGTCGGCTCCCGACGCGAACAGGCCGTGCCAGAACAGGGTCATCCGCTCGGGAAACTGAGCCGGCGTAAGGGCCATGTGTTGCAGCCACACGGGGCCGGAATCCCACCGCTGGCACTGGGAGACGGCGCGTGGCGGTGGTCGCAGTAGCGATGTTCGTCATCGGCCCATTCTTCTCCAGCATGGGATTCCGGTCCTACTTCGCGACATCCGCGTCATGGAAGTACGGGTCCACGGCGCTGCTCTATGGCCAGCAGTACACGCTGCCCGGCGTCTTCGGCCAGAACCGCTGGGGTGCCGATGTCAACAGTTCGTTGTGGACGCTCCGATATGAGGTTCTTTTCTACGTTCTGGTGCCCGTTCTGGTTGTCATCGGGGCTCGGCGCGCCCAGCCGCTACTGGCACTGGTGCTGGCTGCAGCCCTCGCCTTCGTGGCCACGGCGCCAGCTGGGACGGGTCTACCCATACCAGGCCAGATGGATCTCGTCACCCTGAGCCTGCTTCTGGCCTTCTTCGTATGCGGCTCGCTGTTGCGGCTCTCCGCAGAAGCCCTCCGGTTCAGGGGCGTCCTCGCGACCGTCGCGGGCGCCGGCGCCATCGCCGGGATTCTCTGGTCTCCGCTGCTGTTCGTTGTCCCCCCGACGCTCGCCTACGTGAGTCTCTACATCGGGCTGGGGACACGCCCGGTGGACCTCGGGCGTCTGCGATCGATCGACCTGTCCTACGGGGTCTACATCTACGGCTTCCTCGTCGAGCAGAGCGTCATCGCTCTGCTCGGTGGGTCGGCGTCTGTCGCCGCGATTCTGGCGATCTCGTGCCCGGTGACGGTCGTTGTCGCCTGGTGGTCATGGCGGTTGGTGGAGGCGCCCAGCCTTGGGTTGAAAGGCAGGTTCCTCGCGAGACGAGAGGCGGGGGCGTCCACCACAGGTGCCCCTGGAATTGCGGCCTGAGCCCGATCGCGCCGCATCGCTTGCTGCGGAGGTCGCCTCAGAACGGGCCGCCGAGCCGGGAATGCCAATCGCCGCCGCCTAGCCCTGAGTC
>CAXMLP010000359.1:0-2329 GCA_964194225.1 uncultured bacterium
TGAGCGGTCGCGGCGAGCTGCACCTGGCCGTGCTGATTGAGACGATGCGCCGGGAGGGTTACGAGATGGAGGTATCTCGTCCGGAGGTGATCACCAAGCAGGTCGAGGGCCGGCTGATGGAACCCTTCGAACACCTCACGGTCGATGTGCCCGAGGAATACGTCGGAGCGGTGACCGAGGCGCTCGGCCGGCGGCGCGGCGAGATGGTCGAGATCGCCTACGGGCAGGCCGCCGTGCGCCTGGACTACACAATCCCGACCCGCGGCCTGATCGGCCTGCGCAACACCTTCCTGACGATCACGGGAGGAACCGGCATCATGGCCTCCCTTTACCTCGGCTACCGACCCTGGGCGGGCGACTTCCGCGAGCAGCGCAACGGTGCCATGACCGCGTCGAGCCCGGGCAACGTGCTCGCCTTCGGCCTGGCCAATGCGCAGGAGCGCGGCTTCACATTCGTGGAGCCGGGCGAACAGGTCTACGAGGGGATGATCGTCGGCATCCAGAAGCGACCCGGTGACATGGCGGTGAACGTCTGCAAGGAGAAGAAGCAGACCAACATGCGCTCCTCCAACGCAGACATCATGGTGCGGCTCACCCCGGCTACGAAGATGTCACTCGAGCAGAGCCTTGACTTCCTCGTCGACGACGAGCTGCTGGAGGTGACGCCCAAGCACATTCGCCTGCGCAAAAAGCACCTCACCGAGGTCGACCGGGCGCGCGCCCACCGCGCGGTCCAGTCGAGCTAGGCAGGACCCCGAAGGGCGGCGATGACGGCCTGGGCGGCAGCCTGGGTGCCGGCGCTGCCCCCGACGTCTCCGGTCCGGGACTGAGGTTCCCCCAGGCTCACGTCGACCGCCCGGTCGAGGTCGGCCGCGAGCTCGCGCAGGCCCAACCACTCGAGCATCATCACTGCGCTGAGCACCGTCGCGATCGGATTCGCGATCCCCTTTCCGGCGATCGTCGGCGCAGAGCCGTGGGCCGACTGGAAGACCGCGTGCTGATCTCCGATGTCGGCGGAGGGGGCCAATCCGAGGCTGCCGGTCAGCGCCCCGGCGAGGTCCGAAACGATGTCGCCGAACATGTTCTCGGCGACCGCCACATGGACCGTCTGGGGGGCGAGGACCAGCTGGGCACAGAAGGCGTCGACATAGACGCGGGAGGAGTCAGCCCGGTCAGCGTATTCCGCCGCCACCGCGTCGAAGTGGCGCCGCCAGAAGGCATAGCTGCGCAGCACGTTGGCCTTGTCCACTGAGGTGACGAGCGGCCGAACACCCTGCCGCGGATGCTTGAGCGCGTACTCGAAGGCGAAGCGGCAGACACGGTCAACGCCGGCGGCAGTTAGGACGGAGGTGTCTGTGGCAGCCCGGTCGGCGACCACCGCGCCACCCCCGCGAGACGCGTAGAGGCCCTCGGTGTTCTCGCGGATGATCGTGAAGGCGAAGTGCTCGGCTGAGCGCAGTGGTCCGGCGATCCCGGCCGGGCGGCGGATGGGCCTCACCCCGGCATAGAGATCGAGGTCGAAGCGCAGCCTGAACTGAAGGTCGGGGCCGGCCTCGGTGCCGTCGGGGTGCAGCGCATCGGGCAGTCCGAGCGCCCCCAGAAGAACGGCATCGGCGGCCTGGCAGACCTCGAAGTCGGCCTCCGAGTACACAGTGCCGGTGCGTTTGAACCGGGCTCCTCCTGCGTCCACGTGTTCGACGTTGAAGCGGACGTCCCACAATTCGCCGGCGGCGTCGAGGATGTCGAGGGTGGCGCCGACGACCTCCGGTCCGATCCCATCGCCGGGCAGCGAAACGAGCTTCACCTCGCGGCTCATCGGTAGCACCGAAACATGGCGTCCATCGTCCGCAGGTAGTTTCGCCCTTCGAGAGGGCTCTCGCGCCCAGCCTCGAGCGCCTCCGCCAGGTGTGCGGTGGTGGCGTAGACGCTGTCGCCCCGGTAACGGTCGGTGACGGGGGGTCGGTACCATTCCTGCCCCCCCTGGCTGACAACCCCATCCCCGGCGACGGTCAGGACGCCTCCGGTGCATTCGATGGTGGCGCTGCCGAGTGCCTCGTTGGCGGCGGGGGCGGCTGTCCACCGGTTGCCCTCGATGACAACCACCACACCCGAGTCCATCAGGAGGACCGCCGCGCCCAGGTCCTCGCCCGCAATGTCGTCGCGAACCCGGGAGCGCACGGCGTGAACATCGGCGACCTCGCCGAAGAGAAACCGGGCACAGTCGACGTGGTGGATCGCGGTCTCGTAAAAGAGGAATTTCGCCATCGCTTTGAAGTAGGGCTGGTTCGGGAAGGGATTGTCGCCCTGACCGTCGCCGACCCTGATCCTG
>CAXMLP010000360.1:0-6280 GCA_964194225.1 uncultured bacterium
CTAGCCAGCGAGCTTCGGCCCGCCCGGTGGCGGGATTTACTGAACCAGCCGCTTCTCCAGGAACTCGAGCACCTTCCGGTGGTACGTCACCTGGTTCTCATGCCGGGCGATGCCATGGCCTTCGTTGTCAAAAATGAGCAGCTCGCAGTCGCCGGCGGCTGCCGCGATCTGCTCGCTCTCCTGCACAGGCACTCGGGGGTCGTTTCGCCCGTGGACGACAAGCAACGGCGCGGTGATGGTGTGTGCCCGGTGGATCGGGGAGATCGATTCCAGGAACTCCTTCTCGGCGCCCTCGGGATCGCCGTATTCGCGAATGCGGAGAGCGCCGCGCCAGGGGGGCATGTTGTCGAAGAAGGTCTTCCAGCGGGCAATGCCCACCACATCGACCGCCGCATCCCACAGGCCGGGGTCCTCCACCAGGACGGCGAGGGTCATGAAGCCACCGTACGAGCCACCCATGGCGGCGATGCGGGTCGCCTGCCCGGTGCTGCGCAACCAGCGCGCGGCAGCGCAGCCGTCCCGGACCGAATCCCATCTCAGGGTTTTGTCATCCAGGGATTGGTAGGCAAATCCGTATCCCGTGCTGCCGCGGACATTAGGAACCAACACGTTCACCCCGATTCCATTGAGCAGGTGCACGATCGGCAGGTAACCGGCCCTCGCCTGGCCCTCGGGGCCGCCATGGAAGAGACACACGGTTGGCCGGGGCTGGTCGCCCACTCGATAATGCATCGCCGGGATCAGCAGCCCGTCGAAGCTCGCATAGGACGTTTCGACAGGCTCCCGCAGGTCGGGCGGTGGCGCAGGGTTGACATCGGTCCAGCGAATGGCGCCGGGGAAGGCGACGATGTCGGCCGGCCGGGTGGGGCTCTCCCAGGCGACGAACAGGGTCTTTCCGTCCGGATCCCAGTTGAGGTGGTAGCTCGCCTCGCCGGTGTGATCAGCGATCACGACGCCAGGCCCGAATTCGGGCCGCTCCACGATCTCCCCACTTCCCATCTCGACGATCACCACCTGGTCGTGGATCCCCGTGTTCACCACCACTGCGGCGCGGTTCCCGTCCGGCGTCAGCGCAAAGGCGGTAACGTCGTGATCCGGCCTCACCAGCCAGCGCGCCACAACCTCCGGTTGGTTGGGATCGATCAGGGCCAAACCGGTGAAGTCAGAGCCGCCATCCGTGATCACCAGGAGACCAGCCGACGACCACTGGACCTGCTCCACGGCCCGGCTCCCGGCGAGGATCCTCGTCAGCGCTCCGGAGGGGGTGAGGAGGTGGGATTCGACCCAGCTCCCGAACGTCTGAGCGACCACGGCCCGCTCGCCACTGGGCTCCCAGGCCTGCCATATCCAGTAACCGCCAGGGGTCGTCCATGGTCGCAGCTCACCCGTCGGCAGGAGCAACTCGCCGAGGACCATGTCCTGCTGCCCGCCGGGGTTCCAGCTGAGCCCAAGGGAGGCGCCGTCCGGCCTGAGCGAGGGTGCCGCGTGGATTGCTCTGGCGTCGGTCGTCAGCGGCGTGAGCCGGCTTTCGGAGTCGAGGAGGCTCAACTGCCAGGTCTCGTTTCCACCGCTGTCGTGGCGGACAACCAGGCCATGGCTGGTTGCGACGTGCGGGATCATGCGGTCGCCGGTGTTCACCAACCGTTCCGGCGCCGCGCCCGGTGCCGGCAGCCGGTAGACCTGGGCATGGCCGCTCAGGTTGGCCGCGAAGAGCAACTCTCCAGCAGGTACGGCAAGCGGCCGCGTGGCTCTCGTGACGGTGAGCAGCCGCTCGAGGTTGGGGCGCTGGCCCAGGTTCGCCAGGCTACTTCTCCCCGCCTGTGATCAAACTGTGCAAAACCTCCTGCGCGCCCGTTCCACCTGGTGAAGTATCGCTGACCGGGGTCGGTCCGATCGCCCGCGAGGCGCTGCGTAGAATATGAAGCCGCAGCGCGGGCACTGGGGAGTGGCCAAGCTGGTAAGGCGCCTGACTCTGGATCAGGAGATCAAAGGTTCGAGTCCTTTCTCCCCAGCCAAACCCCGATTTTGAAAACGGGGACCCGGAGATCGTAACCAAATCGCCAAGCGTCGAGTTGTTTCCACTGGCGCGGAATCCTTGGCGAGGGGTCGCCGTGCCGGAAGGCCCGTCACCCAGGCGGGCATCACAGACAAATCGAGGGGGTCATTTGATGCTGCGTCATAAGAAGCGGTTCCACTAGGAATCGGTGCCGGCTTGCTGGTCTAGGTCGTGGCGGCAACCGCGGCGATCGCCGGCGGCGGCGGTCTTTTCACTCCGGGCCAGACGACGTATTCCGACGTCAGTGCCAACGCGCTGTTCGGCGGCAAGGTCAGCGCGACCGGCGGTTGGACCGTCGGGGTGTCGCGCTCAACCTTCCTCTTCGAGCCGGAGGAGGGACCAAGTGTCGAGCGCAATGCAACGCTCATGTTCATCTCGAGCTTTGGGCCGGCGGGCGGTGGTTACGGTTGCTTCGTGATACCGGACAGCGCATTCCGGGTCGTCGGCATCCAGTCGGCAACCCTTGACGCCACGGTTGGTTCGGCAGACGTGTGCCCGGTCGTCAAGGGGATCGGCGCCGCGAACATTCCCGCCATCCTGAGCGGCGGCGGCGGCGGCGGAACTCTACCACCGTCATTCGACGTGCATGTGAGCTGGATCGGGTCAGGGGTGGTCTCGACCAACAAGTTCACGTCCGAGTACACCTGCCTTGATTACGAGACTCAGAACGCCTCGACAACCAACTCGACTCGAGCCATTGCCACGGGCAGTATCACGTTCCGGCCGGAAAAGGGACCTTCCGACTTCGGCCGGCTCTCTGAGACCAAGGGCCAGACGGAGATCAGCGGCACCATCGCCAAGGATTGTTTTTTCTAAAAGTACCTGACGGGTTCGGGGTGAGCGCGCCGGCGCGGCTGCCGGTCGCGCTCATTCCTGACCCGGCCCGTGTCCACCGGGGGCGAGGAAAGCGGCGACGGCCGCGATCGTCGCCGGGTGGGTCATCACGCCGTAATGGTTGGCCTCAACCTCGACCACCTGGAGAGAGTGAACCGCGGCCGCGAATGCGTCCCGCTCGGCGGCGGGCACGACCAGGCCGCTACCCAGCGGGACGGTCGCTCGTACCAGCAGAGTCGGAATACGGAGTCGAGGCCAGAGTTCCTCGGAGAGATCGTGCTGGTCCAGGTAGGCAAGATCCTCGAGAGCGGCCTCCCGGCTTGTCACCGGCTTTACTCCACCCGGAACCACGCCCAGCTCGTAGCGATAGAAGCGGTCCCAGGTGTCGTTCCAGGGCCGCGCCGCGCCGGACGCCCGGATCGCCTCGATATAGGCGTCCGGGTCCCGGAACACAGCATCCAGGCGGGCCAGCCCGCGCTCGATCAGGGCGACCGTGGAGTCGTCCTCCTCGTCCGCGTGGTCGATCATCACCAATCGGTCCAGGCGTCCCGGGTACGAAGCCGCGCATTGCATGCCGATCAGGGCGCCCAATGACCAGCCGACGACACTGAAGCGCTCGGCTCCGTACTGATCGGCAATCTCCACGAGGTCAGCCGCGTGAGCGGGCAGGCCGTAGGTCCCGGGGCCGCTGTGCGGGCTGCGGCCTCGGCCGCGAAGGTCCGGTGAGACAACTCGCAGGCCGGCCCCGAGAAGTGCCGGGGCGATCCGCTCGAAGCCGAGATGGTTGGCGCTGAGGCCGTGGACGCAGATCACCAGGGAATGGCTCCGGTCACCCAACTCGGCCACGTGAAGCGCTCCTGAGCGAAGGGTCAGGTCGCGTTCTCCGTCGCTCTCCGCCTCTGCGGTCACTTTCTCAACAGCTCTTAGCTTTGGCGCGGGGAGGCCGACCTACCCGCCCCGACTTCTTCGAGGAATCCCTCCACCGCAACCGCGAAGTTGAGGCGCCAGGCGAAGAGCAGCCTTTCGAAGCCTTCGGTCCGAGCCATCCGGCTGGCCAGGCTGGCCGTCAACGGCTGCAGCACCTCGCGCTGTTCCCGGACAAGATGGTCCGTCGGGCTCCCGTGGAGCTCCAGGAAGTAGAGCTTGAGCAAAAGCAGGGTTCGCACCTCGCGCAGGTGCTGCACAGGCTCCGCCAGCCAGCGCCCGAATGCCAACCTCCCCGCTGAAGTGATCTCCAACACCTCTCGAGCAGGGCCGCGGCCACCCGGCTCACTGCCTCGAGCCCGCAGCCAGCCGCGCTGAGCGAGCCGGTCAAGCGACCGGTAGACGAGCGGCCGGGAGACCGTCCAGACGTGCCCGAGGGGACTCGCTGGCGCCAACTCCCGCGCGATGTCGAAGCCGTGTCGGGGTCGCTGCGAGACAAGCCCGAGGACCGCCCAATCGGTTGCCGCGGAGCTGGCGCTCCGGGGTTCGGCCGGGCCAGTAGTTACACTGTGACTACCCACCGCGTCAGCGTAGAGCAAAGAGAGAAGGGGAAGAGGCAGGAGGTATGGTGCGGCGCGCTGGTCTTCTCGTCCTGGTCGGCTTGCTGACCGCCTGCGGCGACGTCGCCCCGAGCGCCCCAACGCGAACGGACGCATACATCATCCACGGCACGGGCGCGGTGAATGTGGCCTACGCCGGCACCCTCGCCGGCCTATTCGAGCAGCACGTCCGGTCCGCCTTCGAAGCCGCCACCGGGTTCCGCTTCCAGGGCGAGGCGAAGGGCTCCATCGCACTCGCCAACCTGATCCGCGATCGGGTGCGGACGCCCGACGTCTTCATCAGCGCCGACCAGGCGGTCAACGTCACTCTCGCCGGCCCCGAGAACGGCGGCTTCGTCTCCTGGTGGGTCACCTTCGCCGGCTCCGAGCTGGTGATCGGCTGGAGCCCACTCAGCCGCTTCGCCGCCGACTTCGAGCAGGCGCGCCAGGGCTCCCGAACGTGGGAGTCGGTGCTCGCGCAGCCCGGCCTCAGGCTGGGCCGGACGGATCCCGAGATCGATCCCAAGGGTTACCGCACCGTCATCATGTTCCAGCTCGACGAACAGCGGACTGGCGACCCTTCCCTCTCGCGCCGGATCCTGGGTTCGGCGTCGAACCCCGGGCAACTCTTCCTCGAGGAACAGCTGGTGGCTCGCCTCCAGGCCGGCGAGCTTGACGCCGGAGTGTTCTTCAGGGTCGAGGCGGTCGCCGCAAGGATTCCCTTTCTGAACCTGGCCCGGGAGATCAACCAGGGGGACCCCGCACTCGCCCAGCTCTATGCCAATGCTCACTACACCAACCGCCGGGGGGTGGTGCAGATGGGCTCGCCGGTCCTTTACACGCTCACCATCCCGACCACGGTGCGCAACCGGCCTGGAGCGCTGGCACTGTGTCAATTCCTGCTCTCGGGGCCGGGACGGGCAATCCTCGCCAGCCAGGGATTGGAGTTGGTGGCGCCGGCGGTCGGCGGCGACCGGGCCAGCCTGCCCGCTGAGCTGGCGGATCGGATCCGGAGTTCTCCCTGAGCATTACGACGGGCCCCCCGATGGGAAGGTTGAGGCGACGGCAGGGCTGGCTCCTGGCTCTCCCCGCGCTGGCCATGCTGACCTACCTCACAGTCCCTTTCCTCGTGTTGCTGGGCGGCGCCGGGCGGGCGGACGCCGCCGCCTTCACGGGAGCGGCGACGCGCGACGCACTCATTGTGTCGCTGGTCGCCGCCTCGATCGCGACGCTCCTCGATGGCGCGCTCGGCATTCCGCTCGGCTTGTGGCTGGCCACCACAACGTCACGGCTGCGCCATTTGGTGACCGCGGCGGTGATCCTCCCCCTGGCGGTTCCCCCGGTGGTCGGAGGGCTCGAGCTGATCCTTCTCCTCGGGCGCAGCAGCCCTGTCGGGAGGGGACTCGACGCCCTCGGCATCAGCCCGGTGGACAGCCTCGCGGGGACGATCCTCGCGCAGATGTTCGTCGCCGCGCCCTTCGTCGTGATCACGGCCAGGGCCGCCTTCCGAGGCGTGGACCCGGCGGCTGTGGATGCCGCCCGATCCCTCGGCTGCGGTCCGCTGGCCCTCTTCACCAGGGTTCAGGCGCCCCTCGCGAGGGGGGGACTCGCCGCCGGGCTGGTGCTCGGCTGGATCCGCTGCCTGGGCGAGTTCGGCGCGACCGCGGTCCTCGCCTACCACCCCTACACACTGCCGACGCAGACCTTCATCAACCTCTCCGGGGAGGGGCTGCGGGCAGCCATCCCCCCCGGCATCATCGCGGCCGCGGTGGGCGCGCTGGCGGGAGCGCTCGCGCTCTGGCTGGAGTCGCGGGGATCGCGGCCGCAGCCGCCGGCGCCGGCGGCCGAGCCTGTCTCTTATACACAT
>CAXMLP010000361.1:0-2353 GCA_964194225.1 uncultured bacterium
TCGAGTCCTTCCGGGGGCACACCAAACCGTATTCAGATCTATCGGATGTCTCTATCGATTCAAGTCCAACCTCGGGACCCTGACTGGCAGTTTGACTGGCAGCGGCGGATCCTTGACCCATCTCAAAGCAAGGAGGCTGGTGATGGGGAAGAGGGCCAACGGACTCGGCGCTGTGTACTTGAGAGGCGACGGCAGGTGGGAAGGTCAGCTCAGATTGCCCGGCGGTGGCCGGAAATCGGTTTACGCGCGGACTAGGCGCGATGTCCTCCGCAAGCTCCGGGAGATGAGCTGGATGCTGGTCCAGGGTCTGCCAGTCAGTTCCCGAAATCAGACCCTGAGTGCGTTCCTGGTCGGCTGGCTGGATGTGGTTCGTCACCGAATCCGGCCCTCAACCTACGACAGCTATGACCTCAATGTTCGCCGGATAACGGCCCAACTTGGCGCGGTTCCCCTTATCCACTTGACTCCGCTGGGTATCCAAGACGCCTATCGACGCCTCTCCGCTAGAGGGCTCACCGACTACAGCGTCCTTCAGGTCCATCGGACCCTTCACCGAGCACTAGATCGCGCTTTCCAATGGGGCTTGATCCCGCGCAACCCCGCATCGCTGGCGCTGCCGCCGCGGCCGCGGAAGCGTGAGATGACCGCGCTGACCTGCGAGGAGCTTCTGATCCTCTTCGCGAGCACCCGCGGCGAACGACTGCACGCCCTTTGGGTGTTGCTTGGCACCGCCGGCCTCCGTCTCGGCGAGGCGCTCGGGCTGGAGTGGGTCGACATCGACCTCAACACCCGACGGGTCAGGGTCCGCCAGGCCGTGCAGCGGCGACGAGGAGTGGGGCTGGTCCTGCTGGCACCGAAAACACCGCGAAGCCGACGCTCCTTACAGTTGACCGCGCTCGCTGTCGAGGCGCTCGAGGCCCACAGATGCAATGAGGCGGAGATCGGGCGCCAGAAATCGACACCGGCCTCGCGATTTGTGTTCACGAGCCGGGTCGGCGGCCCAATGGACGGTAGTCGCGCCAGGTCGGCGCTGGACGAGGCGCTATCTCGCGCTGGCCTTCCGCGGATCCGCGTTCACGACCTGCGGCACACGACGGCGAGCGTATTGCTCGAGCTAGGAGTTCATCCCAAGGTCGTTCAGGATCTTCTTGGGCATAGCACGATCGCAACGACCCTGGACACCTACAGCCATGTCGCCCCGGGACTGCATCAAGAAGCAGTGCGGCAGTTGGATCGGCTATTCGGAACCCGCAGCGCCCATGGGAGCCGTCACGCGCTCACGTCGTGAGCGAGGGCGCAGTAATTACCGAGTATCCAATCGCCGCATAGCCGCGGAGGCGTTTCTGGTGCATCTTTGCGAGCATGGAGACGGCGGTGTCCACGTAGTCGTAGATCCTCACTTCGCGTTTTCGCTCGTGAAGGCGATGGAGGCGTCCCGCGTACTGCTGGACGGTCCCGCGCCAGGAGATTGGCAGGGCCAGGAAAAGCGTATCCAGGCGCGCGTCGTCAAACCCCTCGCCGATGTAGCGTCCGGTCGCCAGAAGGACGCGCGGCGCTTCGTCAGGGATGGCCTTCAACCGTTCCACAACGGCTTTACGCTCGCGCGCACCCATGCCGCCTCGTAGCACCACCAGATGTTCAACTTGCGTGCTGAGGTGGCGCTGCATTGCCTCGAGATGCTCAGTGCGCTCTGTGAGCACCAGCGGCGATCGGCCATTTTGGACGGCCTCCAGAACATCCCGAACGATCATCGCCGTCCGTGACGCGTCCTTCACGAGCCGAGAGTAAACCTCTTGGATGCCGGCCTCGGCGAATTCATTGGGCAGGGTAAATGACGTGATGCGAGGCACGACGATGTGCTGGAACGGCCGCGCCTCAGCCTGCTCCTTGGCGTCTACCCGGTGCCGGATCGGCCCGCATTGCATTATTACGATTGGGTGGTGGCCATCCTTGCGCATGGGTGTGGCCGTCAGCCCTGTGACGTACCGAGCTTTGACCTCCTTGAGGACCGCTTCAAAGCTGAAAGCAGGGATGTGGTGGCACTCATCGACGAGCACGTGACCGTAGTCCGCCACCAAGTCTCGGACCGTCCCCTTGCTGTGGAGGCTCTGGAGCATTCCGATGTCGATCTTGCCCTTTCCCTTGTTCCGGCCAGCGCCGAACTGGCCGATGGATCGAGGCGGAAGGTCAAGGAAGGCGGCCAGGCGCTCGCGCCACTGATCAGCCAGCTGTTGGCGGTGGACCAGCACCAATGTATTGACGCCGCGTCTTGCGACGAGCCAGGCACCGATCACCGTCTTCCCGAAGGCGGTCGGCGCAGCGAGGACACCTATGTCTGTCTCTTATACACATC
>CAXMLP010000362.1:0-1931 GCA_964194225.1 uncultured bacterium
CGGCGGCGTGCCGGTCCGCCACCTCGAGGCCTGCCTCGATTGCGTCAAGGCCCTCGGCCAGCTCCTCCTCCGAGATGGTCAGCGGTGGAGCGATGATGATCATGTTCCAGCGGAAGGCGGGTCGCGAGCCCTTCGCCCAGATCGCCTTCACGACCTCGGTCATCTCCGGGGAGCGGTTCTCGTTCCGTTGGGGCGAAAGAGACTCGCGCGTGCCGCCGTCCTTCACCAGCTCGATCGCCGCCAGCATCCCCAAACCGCGCACATCACCGACGCTGGGATGCTTGGCCTTCATCTCCTCAAGCCGGTGCATGAGGGTCACGCCCATCCGCGCGGCTCGATCCGCCAGCTCCTCCTCCAGGTAGACCTCCAGCGTCGCCACACCGGCGGCGCAGGCCAGGGGGTGGGCGGCGTAGGTGAGGCCGGAGCCCAGGTAGTGGTCCTCGAAGAAGTCGCCGATCTTCTGGGAGACGATGGCGGCGCCGAGCGGGACATAGCCGGACGTGATGCCCTTGGCGACCACGAGGATGTCGGGCACGACCCCGTAATGTTCCGAGGCAAACCACCTGCCGGTCCGGCAGAAGCCGTCGATCACCTCGTCGTGGATCAGGAGGATGCCGTGGCGGTCGCAGAGCGCCCGCAGGCGCTGGAGGTAGCCCTCGGGTGCTGGCTGGATCCCGCTGTAGCCGGTGACCGGTTCGACCAGGATGGCGGCGACCGTCTCGGGGCCCTCGCCCTCGACGGTCTGCTCGAGCGCTGTCGCGCACATGAGGTTGCACTTCGATTCGCCGGCACAGAAGGCGCACCGATACCGATAGGGGTCGAGGGCCTTTACGAAGCCGCCCGGCAGGTGTGGCTCGGAGAAGATGCGCCGGTTGTCGCCGGTCGCGGCCATCGTGGCCAGGGTGCCGCCGTGGTAGCTCTGGTAGCGAGTGACGATCTTCTGCCGTCCGGTGAAGGTGCGGGCCATCCGAATCGCGTGCTCGTTGGCTTCGGCGCCGCCGTTGGTGAAGAAGGTCTGGGTCAGGTTTCCCGGCGTGAGCTCGGCCAGCATCTCCGAGAGCCGGCTCGCCGGCGGGCTGGTGTGGTCGGGGGCGATCACGGGCAGCGTCTCCGCCTGGCGCTTGATGGCGTCCACCACGTGGGGATGGCCGTGACCGATGTTCACGTAGGCAAGCTGGCCGCACATGTCCAGCCAGCGATTGCCGTCGGAGTCCCAGAAGTAGCTTCCCTTGGCGTGGGTGACGGTGAGCGGTGAGACCTTCCCCTGGACTGCCCAGGGGTAGAGCCGGCGGTCGGGTCTGGCCATCCGGCGATCATAATCTGAGCGGTGCGCGGGGCCGAGCCGGCAACTCTGGACAAGATCAATCGGCTCTTCGAGCACCTGCGCGAGCGGGTCGCCTTCTACAGCGCCCGGTTGCCGGCTGAACCCCTGAAATCCCTCGACGAGCTGGCCGCGATCCCCTTCACCGTGAAGGAGGACTTTCGGGATCATTACCCCTTTGGGCTGTTCGCAGTGCCCCTGCCCGAGGTGGCCCGGCTCCACGCCTCCAGCGGCACGACGGGCAAACCGGTCCTGACGGGTTACACGGGAGGCGACCTCGACACCTGGGGTGAGTGCATGGAGCGCGTCCTGCGGATGGGCGGGGTGACGGCGGACGACGTCCTCCAGAATGCCTACGGCTACGGGCTCTTCACCGGCGGCCTCGGCTTTCACATCGGTGCCGAGCGGATCGGCTGCACGGTGGTCCCGACCTCTTCAGGGATGACCGCGCGCCAGGTCATGCTGATCCGCGACCTGGGCACCACCGTCCTCACCTGCACGCCCTCCTATGCGCTGGTGCTGGCTGAGGCGCTGGCGGCGCAAGCCGGCCCGGCGACCCGGCTGCGGGTCGGGTTCTTCGGTGCCGAGCCCTGGACCGACGGCATGCGCC
>CAXMLP010000363.1:0-4083 GCA_964194225.1 uncultured bacterium
CGATGATCGTCAACGGGTTCATCGAACCGTTCACCAAGGAGCTCCCACTCGAATACGCGGTGGAGCTCAACCGGCTCATCCAGCTCGAGATGGAGGGGTCCGTAGGCTGATGGCGTTCACCAGGGAGTCCGTGGAGGAGATCGCCAGCCTCCACGGAGAGCCCGACTGGCTGCGTGCCCGCCGGCTCGAGGCGTGGAACATCTACGAGAAGATCGGGATGCCCGACCGCGCCAACGAGGAATGGCGGCGGATCGATTTCAAGGGCCTGAACCTGGAATCGTTCCGCTCCTTCGAGGAGGCCAATGGCGGACCGCCCGGCGTGGCGATCGAGGGCGCCGCCGGCGTGCTGCGCCAGCGCGGCTCCGAGCCCGGCGTCGTCCAGGCGGATCCCGAGCTTGCCGCCAAGGGCGTCGTCTTCATGCCGCTGAGCCAGGCTGCCCGCGAACATCCCGAACTGGTCCGCAAGCACCTTTTCAGCCAGATTCTCGCCGACCGCGACAAGTTCACCGCTATCCACGGCGCGCTCTTCAGCGGCGGAACCCTGCTCTACGTTCCCGACAACGTCGAGCTGGACCGGCCGATCCTCGGCCAGTTCTGGTCGTCGGGTGGCGGCGCCGCCGTCCTCCCCCACACCCTGATCGTGGCCGGCAAGAACAGCCGTTTCAACTACCTCGACGAATTCCTCTCCCCCTCCCTCGAGCAGTCGGCGCTGACCAGCGGCTCGGCGGAGATATTCGTCGGCGAGGGAGCCGAGGTCGGCTACGTCGCCCTCCAGAAGTGGGGCCGCCATGCCTACCAGTTCGCCGATCAGAGGGCACACGTCGGCAAGGACGGAACGGTCCGGATCTTCAATGTCACCCTGGGCGGCCGGTTTGCCAAGATCCGCTGCGAGGCCAGCCTGGAAGGCCCCGGCGCGACGGCCGAGCTGAAGGGCGTCTACTTCGGCTCCGACGACCAGTTTTACGACTTCCACACCCTGCAGGACCACAAGGTCGGTGACACCTCCAGCGATCTTCTCTTCAAGGGCGCGCTGCGGGACACCGCGCGAACGGTTTACGCCGGCCTCATCCACATCGAGAAGGGGGCCGCGCGGTCGGACGCCTACCAGGCGAATCGCAACCTGGTCCTCTCGGACAAGGCCAAGGCGACCTCCATCCCGATGCTCGAGATCGACAACAACGATGTCCGGTGCACTCACGGCGCGACCGTGGGCCCGATCGATCCGATGCACCTCTTCTACCTGGTGAGCCGCGGGATCCCGCACGCGACGGCCACCCGGATGATCGTGCAGGGCTTCTTCGGCGAGGTCGTCGACCGGATCCCGTTCGAGCAGGCGAGGCGGCTGGTCCAGGAGGAACTGGAACTCAGGCTTGGCTAGGTGCCGCGTCGCCGCGACGGATGAGATGCCGCTCGACTCTCTCAAGCAGGTGATCTGCGAGGGGGTTGAGATCTGTCTGGCCCACGCCGAGGACGGCGAGTTCTACGCGATCGCCGATGTGTGCACCCACGAAGAGTTCTTCCTCTCGGACGGCGAGATCTGGGGGACGCAGGTGGAGTGCCCGCAGCATGGCTCCCGCTTTGATCTGAAGGACGGACACGTGACCGGCCTCCCGGCGGTGATGCCGGCGAAGACTTATCCCGTGACGGTGCAGGGTGGCGACGTCTACGTCGAGGTCTAGGGTGTACGACGTCGATGCCGTGAGGCGGGATTTCCCGATCTTCGACACCGGCGTTGTCTACCTCGACAGCGCCAACACCTCGCAACGGCCCCGCCAGGTGCTGGACGCGATGGAGGAGTACCACACCAAGTTCAATGCCAACATCCACCGCAGCGCCTATCGCATCAGTGAGCTGGCGACCGAACGCTACGAGGGGACTCGGGCAAAGGCCAAGCGCTTCATCAACGCCGCTTCAACAAGGGAGATCGTCTTCACGCGGGGCACGACCGAGGGGATCAACCTGGTCGCCTACGGCTGGGGCAGGCGGAACATCGGTCCGGGCGACCTGATCGTCCTGACCATCCTGGAGCACCATTCCAACATTGTCCCCTGGCAGATCCTGGCGGCTGAAAAGGGGGCCCGGGTCGAGTGGGTGGATATCGACGAGTCGGGCCGGTTGCGGCAGGACCAATTCAGGGCTCTCCTCGACCAGTCGCCCAAGCTCGTCGCTTTCGGTCAGGTCTCCAACGCGATGGGCACCATCAACCCCGTTAAGGAGATGACCGCCGCGGCTCGTGCGGCGGGCGCGGTGGTGCTCGTTGACGGCGCGCAGGGAGCGCCCCACGCCGGCATCGATGTTCAGGATGTCGGCTGCGACTTCTACGCCTTTTCCTCGCACAAGATGCTGGGACCGACCGGTGCGGGAATTCTCTACGGTCGACGCGAGATTCTGGAAGGCATGGATCCCTTCCTGAGCGGCGGCGACATGATCAAGAAGGTCAGCCGCGAGGGCACCACCTATGCCGAGATTCCGACGCGGTTCGAGGCTGGGACGATGCCGATCGCGCAGCTGATCGGCTTGGGCGCCGCCTTTGACTACCTGGATGCCGTGGGAATGGACAGCGTGCGCGGGCACGAGCGGGAGATCACCGAGTACGCCATGGAGGCTCTGGGTGACCTGCCCGGCCTCACGGTGTATGGCCCTCCCGCCTCGGAGCGCGCCGGGGTCGTGGCTTTCGATGTGGCGGGAATCCATCCCCACGACCTCGCCACGATCCTGGACCGCCATCAGGTGGCGATCCGCGCCGGCCAGCACTGCGCCCAACCGCTGATGGACCGGCTCGGCGTGACCGCCACCGCGCGCGCCTCCTTCTACCTGTACACCAAGCGCGAGGAGGTGGATGTGCTGATCGAGGGCATCGCCGACGCGCAGAGGATCTTTGCCTGACATGTCGATCCAAAAGGAACCTGTGGACGAACAGTTCTATCGCGAGTACATCCTCGATCACTACAAGAACCCGAGGAACTTCGGCCGGCTGGAGGGCGCCACGCTGTCCCACGAGGAGGACAACCCGCTCTGCGGCGATGTCATCGGCATCGACCTGTTGGTGAAGGACGGCATCATCGCCGACGTTCGCTTCCACGGCCGGGGCTGCGCCATCTCGCAGGCTTCAGCTTCCCTGCTCACCGAACGGCTCCACGGCATCACGCTCGCTGAGGCGCGGAAGATAAGCAAGGAGGACGTGTTCGAGGACCTGGGCATCGACATCTCGCCCGCCCGCGTCAAGTGCGCGTTGCTCTCCCTGAAGGTATTGAAAGTGGGCGCCTGGGGATTGGGCGACTGGTCAACGGAGGAGGACGAATGAGCGAGGCAAAGGCCGAAGAGAGTTTCCGAGAGGCACAGCTCGAAGAGGTCAGGAAGCTGATCGCCGAGGGCTATGAGCTGGTCGACGTCCGCGACGATTGGGAGTGGGACCGCGGCCACCTGCCGGGCGCGCAGCATGTGCCGCTGGGTGCGATCCTGGCGAACCCGGCCGGCCACCAGTTTCGGGACCGAACAGTTTTCCAATGCGCCGTCGGCAACCGCTCGGCGGTGGCCTCCGAGATGGCGGTTGCCCTCGGTGTCAAGGATGTCGTCAATTTCAGGGGCGGCTTTGACGCCTGGAAGGAGGCCGGCCTGCCGGTGGAGAAGTGATGAGCGAAGTGAATGCGATGGCGGCCGTCAACGAGGGCATCGTGCTCGAGAAGCTGCACGAGTGCTACGACCCCGAGATCCCGGTCAACATCGTTGACCTCGGCCTCATCTACGAGATCAACGTCGATCAGCCCAAGGAGCGCGTCGACGTGAAGATGACGCTCACCGCTCTCGGCTGCCCCATGGCGGCGGAGGTGATGCAGGACGTCCGCGAGCACCTGCTGGAGATTCCAGGCGTCAAGGACGCCGGCGTCGAGATCGTTTACGACCCGCCCTGGACTCCCGAGCGGATGACCGAGGATGCACGCTGGGAACTCGGAATGGCTTGACGGAGAAGCGGGGGGCAGGCGCGCACACCGTGACGCAAACCCACTCAAGCTCATCTCCAAGTCCCCCTCCAACTCATCTTCAGGTCCTCCTCCCGCCGTGCGGGGGGAGGTTCGGTGGGGG
>CAXMLP010000364.1:0-2585 GCA_964194225.1 uncultured bacterium
TGTGTATAAGAGACAGTCTTAGATCAGCCCGGGCGGCA
Organism: uncultured bacterium; assembly: GCA_964194225.1. Lineage (GTDB taxonomy): Bacteria > Chloroflexota > Dormibacteria > Dormibacterales > Dormibacteraceae > CAXMLP01. The sequence continues at coordinate 39 of CAXMLP010000364.1, forward strand.
GTCCGAGACCGGCCGTGATGGCCTGCATCTTCTGCGCCGCCATCTCACGGGACTTGTCCAGCGCCTCGTTGACCGCGGCGACCACCAGGTCGGGCAGCATGTCGGCGTCACCGATCACCTCCGCCGCGATGGTCACGGAGATGACCTTCTGGGCTCCGCTCACCACGGCGGTGACGACGCCGCCGCCTGCGCTGGCCTCAACGGTGGCCGACTCCAGCTCGGTCTGGACCTGCGCCATCTTGGCCTGCATCTGCTGGACCTGCTTCAACATCCCCATCGGGTTCTTCATTGCAAATCTGTCTCCCTCACATGTACGACCCGTCCGTCGAGAGTCCGCAGCGCCTCCTGAACCAGGGGATGCTCCTCGGGCGCCGGCGTGCGATCTGGCGGCGATGCGCCCGGACCGGGACCTGGCGACAGGCGCAGGTCGAGGGTCACCGAGGCACCCAGGTGAGCGGCCACCAGCGGCTCGACAGCCGCCCGGTTATCGAGAGCGCTCTTGTGGTGGAACGCATAAGGAAACCAGAGCACCAGGGTGGTCCCATCGTACTCGGGCCGAGCCTCGCGGAAGTAGCCTCTGACCACCGGCCGCAGCTCTGCCAGCACCCGTTTCCAGGCCTCCATCACGTCAGCGGCGGGCTCGATCGGACCGGCGGCGGCGGGCTCGACCCCGCCTGCCGGCCGGGGTTCAATCGCAACCGGGAGGGCGGCAGGTTCCTCAACGCGGAGGGGGCCGGGAGGGGCCGCGGCCGGCGTGCCGGTCCGCGCTGCGGCCGGAGCGATGTGGGACGCCTCGACAACCAGCTTCTCGATCACGATCGGGGGGGCCGGGGCAGCCGCGATCACAACCGTGGCACCGTCCCGGCCGTTATCGCCCGCGCTCCCGACGGCCAGGCGGACCAGTGTCGCCTCCACCAGGAAGCGCGGTTCGGCGTGCCGGCGCACCTCGCCGTCGAGGTGGAGGAGCGCGTCGAGGGCCGCTGAGAGACGGGATCGAGCGCCCGCCTCCCTGCCGTCGATCGCGCGGATCAGAAGATCGCGGCAGCGCTCCATCAGGCCACGCACCAGGGGCCGCATCTCCACACCACCCTCGTAGAGGGCGTTGAGCGAGTGCAGCGCATCGTGCGCCTTGCCCTCCATGACGGCATCGAAGAGCTGGGCGACCGCGAGCGGGTCGGCGATGCCAAGCAGGCCGCGCGCCTCGGCCAGCTCGATCTGGCCGGTCGAGAGAGGGGCGAGCTGGTCGAGGTACCCGATCGCGTCCCGCAGCGAACCCTCCGAGGTCCGCGCCAGGAGGGCCAGCGCCTCGGGGGCGATCAGGATCCCCTCCTGCTCCGCGATCTGGGCCAGACGGGCAGCCACCACCTCCTCCGAGAGCCGGCGAAAGGGAAATTGCTGACACCGCCCGAGGACGGTGAGGGGCACCTTCTGGGCCTCAGTCGTGCAGAGCACGAAGACGACGTGGGGCGGCGGCTCCTCCAGCGTCTTGAGAAACGCATTGAATGCATCGCCGCTGAGCATGTGCGCCTCGTCGATGATGTAGACCTTGTACTTGCCCTGGCTGGGCGCCAGGCGGACCTTCTCGCGGAGGTCACGGATATCGTCAATTCCCCGGTTCGAGGCCGCATCGATCTCAATGACGTCGAGCGCATTGCCGGCGGTGACCGCCTGGCAGGCAGCGCACCGGTTACACGGCTCGGCCGTGCCCTCGGCGCGGTTGATGCAGTTCAGGGCCTTCGCCAGCAGCCGAGCACTGGAGGTCTTCCCCGTTCCTCGCGAGCCCGAAAAGAGGTAGGCGTGGGCAACGCGCCCGGTGGCGATGGCGCCCTGCAGTGCCCGCGTCACCGCGTCCTGGCCGACCAGGTCCGAGAAGGTCTGGGAGCGGTACTTGCGGTAAAGGGTCTGATAAGTCATGAAAGTTTCCAAAGTGACCGCGCACCCTCTCGTCGACTGCGGCACCCCCGGCGCGCCCGAAGCTTCCGGCTCCGGCCCGAATTGCTGCGGCACCGCCGGAATTCCCCTTACCGCTGCTACCTTCCGGTCCTGGCGGGGTTCGGGGGCCCGACCTGCGCAGGTCCCGGCCTTCAATGCCTTCTGCCTCGGTCTGACCCGAAGGGCCGAACCTCGGAGCGGGAATTCAACCCAGCTGAGGCGGATTGCTGGTGCAGGGTACCGCCAGTCCCCCGTCTAGCGCGGCCGCGGCTAATTCTACCTGCGTAGCGGCATCGGCGACCCACCGGTCATCATTGGTTTCGAGGCGATCACCCGCGGCCGCAATTGGTGGGGGGAGGACCCCCCTCCGCCTGGGCCGGGCAAAGCCCTTCCCCCCAGGCGCCCCCCGCGCGGCCCGCTGATCGTTCCACCGCTTGGTGATGACACCGCGATCTCAAAATGGAGCGCTGATCAGTCCCGGCCGCAATTGGTGGGGGGAACGTCCCCCCTGAGCCCGGGCGGGGCTAAGGACACCCCAGGTGATCAGGACGTCCCCCACTTAGCGGAAGCCGCGCGGGTAGATATCGTCCTCCCCCCACGCCAGAGGGGGGAGGT
>CAXMLP010000365.1:0-4308 GCA_964194225.1 uncultured bacterium
CCGCCACAACATCCGCGGCGAGCGGATCTCCGTCGATACGATCGCCCTGGTCGGCGAGGAGATGATCGCAGCCGCCGTGCGTGCGACGGCCCGCCTTCACCGCGCCCGGGTGCTGGTCCTGGCGGGGGCGCTGATGGGCGGTGACATCACCGAAGCCGTGCGAGAGGTGAAGAAAGCAGGAATCATCGTGGTCTCCACCAATATGGCCGGCTCGGTGCCGGACGCCGCGGACCTGGTGGTTACCGACTCTCTCGAGGCGGGAATCATGGCGGTGATGCTCATCGCGGACACCGCCAAATTCTCAATCGAGCTGGTGCGCGGCAAGCGCTTCTGACCCTCGCGCCGACCCTCGCGCCGATGGGGGTGGAAAAAGAAGTGACCCCGACGGATCGCTTCTCAGGCTCCGGTTCCTGCCTTGCGGCTCTCACCGGCTCCTTCGTGCGCTTCCCTCGGGGCCGTCACGTATCCTGCACCCTCCTCCGCTGAAAGGGAAGGGACGAATTTCAGTTCGCTGCCAACCATCAAAGTGTCGCCGGATCGGGCGGCCCTGGGGCTCGGCCATTGAATGCGTGACACCGCGACGCCGGCGAGGACGATCAGTGCACCGAGCACCTTGAGCGGACCAAAGGTTTCGCCGATCAGCAGCCAGGAAACCGCCCCCGCGATCACCGGCACGAGGTACATGAAGACCGCCGGCCGCGAGACTCCCAGCCGCGCCTGGGCCCAGCTCCACAATGTCCAGGCGAGGTAGACCGGGAAGGTGATCGACCAGGCGAGGATCAACCAATCGGCCTCCGTCACGCGCGACCAGTGCTGCGCCAGGAGCGACGGCGCTGAGATCGCCAGAATGGGCCCGCGCCGGCGGTCAGGGTCCAGGCCGTCACCACGGTCGCCGGGTAGCGGATCACCAGTGGCCGGTTGACGACGCTGTAAGCCGCGTAACAGAGCGCGGCGCCGAGGTTCAGCGCGTTGCCGATGAGCGTTCCACCGGTCGAGACCCCGACGAAGATGGCGATCCCGACCACGGAGAGGAGGGTGCCGGCTCCGCGCCAGCGACCGATCGCCTCAACTTTGAAGAGGCGGAGGAGGAGCATGACGAAGAGCGGCGCCGTCGCGATCAGAAGAGCGTTGGAAAAGGCTGTCGAGAAGTAGATTCCCGCCAGCGAGCCACTGATGTACAGCGTGAAGCCGAGGATGCCCGAGGCGGCGACCCGCGGCCAATGATCGCGCCTGATCCCACCGGCGGGCCGCGCAGCGAGCACCGCCCAGCCCAGGACCAGCATTCCAGCGAAGCGCAGGAAGGTGAATGGGAGCAGCCCAAAGCCGCCCAGCGCGAACTTCAGAAGCGGGAAGTTGATACCCCAGATTGCGACGACAAGCAGCGCGATCGCGTCGGCGTTGATGTGTCCTCTTCTCACATCCTCCCAAACACGCCGGAGGAGCCCGCGGTTGCAATCGCGGTGGAAAAGAAGTGACCCCGACCGATCGCCTCTCGGAATCCAGAACCCCGGTCTTGCGACCAATGTTTTGGACCTTCGAACGTATCGCTCGGGGCCGCTGCGTAGCCTGAGGCCGGCGCCGGTAATGGGCAAGCCCCGAACTTTATTTCGCCGCCAGGCGACAGCCTGTCGCCGGTGCGAGAAACCGGGGGCGGCGACTCAGTAGGTGATGTTCTTGCCGCCGTCGACGACCAGGTATTGCCCGGTCACCATGTCACTTCGGATGAAGCCCATCACCGCCTGGGCCACGTGCTCGGGAGTCGCGACTGCTTTGAGCGGCGTCCCCTGGGCGATCTTGGCCTCCTGATCTTCGGCCGCGTCATCCCCGAACCCTCTCCGGAACCAGCGCGTCGCAACCAGACCGGGATTGACGGCATTGACCCGAACGTCGGGTGCCAGTGCGATCGCCAGGCCCCGCGTCAGCTGCGTCAGGGCTGCCTTCGAGACGCCATAGGGTAGGGAAGACCCGCTTCCCCGCAGTCCGGCGATGGAGGCGATATTGACGATGCAGCCCTTCGCCCTGCGCAGGTGCGGCGCGGCCGCCCGGGACGCGTAGAAGGGTCCCTTGAGGTTGATGCCAAGGATGTGATCCCAGACCTCATCCGTCACCGCGTCGAGATCGGGGAAGGGGATGAACCTGGTCACGCCGGCGTTGTTCACGAGGACGTCGAGCCGGCCCAGCTTGGCCACCGCCTCCTCCACCATCCGCGCGACCTGCTCCTCTTTGGCGACGTCGGCGACCACCGGGACTCCCTCGACGCCCAGCGCCGCCAGCTCAGCGGCGGTTGACTCCGCCTCGTCCCGGGAGTGCGAGTAATTGATGACGACCGCCTTGGCGCCCGCCCGGGCCAGTTCGAGGCAGACCGCTCGGCCGATCCCGGTGGCGCCACCGGTGACGAGTCCGACCGAACCGTTCAGATCCACGTCGCGACAACCATGCCGGCAAGAATAGCCAGCAGCTCCTCAGAGAGCAGCACCTCAGAGAGTTGAGAGGCGCGCCTTGAAGGTTTCCAGGACGCTGTACTGGGCGCCGCCTCGGCCAAGCCGGCTCTGGTACAGAGCAATCGAATCCACCCGCCAGGCCGGCAGTGAGGGCGGCGCCGGCAGGTCCGGCAGCGGCGATCCAAAACGATCTCGGGAGCGGGCCAGGGTGAGGTGCGGGTTGAGGCGCCGCTTCTCGGGGATCATCCCGGCCGCCGCACAGCCCGCCTCAACGGCGTCGGCGAGGGCGAGCAGCGTGGCGCGGCCATCCTCAACTCCGAGCCAGACCACAGTCGCCGCTCTGCCGCCGAAGGTGCCGACGCCGCCGAGCGCCGTTGCGAATTCCGGAATGGGGATCGCCCTGAGTTCGGCGGACACCATCGCCACTCCCGCCGGGGGGATGGAACCAAGGAAGCGCAGGGTCAGGTGGAGGGAGTCGGGCCGCACCCAGCGGTGGGCGGGGGCGAGAGCCGAGCAGGTCGCCAGGTAGCCGGCCAGCGAGGTGCGGTGCACATCCGGCAGACCGATCGCGACAAAACAACGGATGAGCTCAGGCGCTCTGGGGAAGCCTCCACTGCGATTGCGCCCAGGCTGAGGGCGAGATCGGCTGGAAGCCGAAGGTTGCCTTGACCACATCGATGCCGCCGGCGATGCTCTCGACCGCGAACGTGCGGAGCTCCTCAGGGGTCACCACCGGGTCGCGCATGAACGTCTCCAGCACAGCCGCTCCCGGCACCAGCACCGCCACCGGCACCCTCACCTTGCGCTTCACGATTCCCCTGGCGTTCACAAAGAAGTCGAAGAGCTGCTCATAGGTCAGCACCTCGGGCCCACCCAGGTCGAGCGTCTGCCCGTAGAGATCAACTCGGGAGAGGCTGGCGACGACGCAGCGGGCGGCGTCCTCCAGAACTATCGGTTGGAAATGCTGCTGGCCTCCGTCCGGCAGGACGAGGACGGGGCCGGCGGTGGCGAACCGTGCGAAAGTGCCGGCCACTCCCCCGTCCTTGCCCAGGATCAGGCTGAAGCGAAGGATGGTGGAGGGGACGCCGGTCCTCTGGAGCGCCTGCTCGCCAGCCCAGCGAGAGGCCAGGTACTTGAGCCGGGCATCGGGCCGGGCGCCGATCTCACTGACCAGGACGACCTTGTTCACACCTGCGGCCAGCGCTGCCTCGCCGAGCAGCCGGGGCGCCTCGACATTCACCTCCAGGAAGGAGTGCGGGCGATGATCCCGCCGGATGGCGACGGTGCTGACGGCCGCGGCACAGCCGGCACAGGCTCTGGCCAGCGCCACCGGGTCCGTCGCGTCGCCCTGAAGCACCTCGGCGCCGCGCGCGCGAAGCGGACCCGCGGCGGCCTCGTCGCGGACGAGCACACGGAGCTGGTAGCCGGCATCGAGGACGGTATGGGCGACGGCCCGGCCGAAAAAGCCGGTTGCCCCCAGGATGAGGATTCGATCAGTCAAAGCAGCTGTGATCCTAGCTCGCGATACTGGCAGAATCGTGGACAAACGGATACTGATCGGCGTTCTTCTTGGCGTCATCGCCACCGGGGCGGGCGTCGTGGCGCTGATTTCCGCCGTGCTCACCCGGCGCCGCCGGGGCGAGATCGCCGAGACCTACGCAAGCACGGGCGGTGTCGCTTACAGCGTCGTTCAGTTCGGCTGCGCGGGGATGCTGATCCTGGCCGGGCTGATCTTGATCGCGATCGTGCTCCAGCACAGCCGATAACGCTAGGCTCGGAAAGGTGATTACCCAGGAGCGGCCGCCTTCGACCGCGAGCGGCGGCGGGGACGGGAAGCCACCCCCCCGCAACCGGGACCGGCGGCGGG
>CAXMLP010000366.1:0-2776 GCA_964194225.1 uncultured bacterium
CCTCGACAAGCCGCTGTACACGATCAGCGTGGCCTCCGAGATCCTCGAGACACACCCCCGAACGCTGATGCTCTACGAAGACGTCGGCCTCATCGAGCCATTTCGCACTCCGACCAACCGGCGCCGGTACTCGCAGCGCGACATTCGCAAGCTGCGCGTCATCCAAACGCTGACGCGAGAGAAGGGTGTCAACCTGGCCGGTGTGAAGCACCTTCTCACCCTCCTCGAGGTGGTCAAGAAGAACGACCTTGATCCACCCAAGGATCTGAAGGACATCTACAAGGCGTACGCCGAACTCCTCTGACCAGTTTCGAGAGAGCGGACTCCTGCCTTTGGTTTGTCGACACGCGGAGCGTGACTTGCCTGAGCTGATAGGTGATGACGTTGGTGGGCGAGGAGCGTATACTGACGATGTCGCATATTGAATTGCCCTCCCTCCTTTCGGAAGGTCCCCCGCGTCGGAGCGAGGGACCTTCTCTCTTTTCATAAGGAGGGGCATCACTAGTTCACTAGAATTCCGGCGTGTCGCGATTCGGCGTTGACCTGACGGCCTGCTGGCGACCTCGGGTCGGGATGGTCACCCATGCCGTCGAATTGACGCGGGCGATGCTGGCACTGTCCGGCCCGGGCGACCTCACCGTCTTCAGCAGCCGCGAACGGGTTCCGGGACTGCCCGACGGTTACGAGGCCATCCTTTCTCCCCACCGCCACGAGGTGGCCAACAAGCTTCTCTGGCTCCCCTTCGTGGAGGGCACCGCCGGGCTCGATGCGATGCTCTATCCGTACTGGCCACCACCGCCTCGGCGGCGGGCCGGCGCCCCCGCCGCTGCGCTCTTCGTGCATGACCTCGCCTTCCGGCTGCGGCCGGCGGAGGTGCCCTGGCAGCAGCGGGGATATCTCGGGACGGTTCTCCCGCCCGCTCTGGAATCCGCGGCCGCCGTTATCGTGCCCTCGGCCGCCACCCGCGGCGACCTCTTGGATTGCTACCCGCTCGCGGGTCTGGCTGAGCGCGTCCACGTGGTGGCCGAGGGCCCGACGCCATTGCCCTCAGGCGGAAATCTGCCGACCGGACTTGCGCCGGGCTACCTGCTGGCGGTGGGGACTGTCGAGGCGCGCAAGAACTACGCCCGTCTGGTGGCGGCGCACCAGGCCCTGGGCAGTACGGCACCGCCCCTGGTGATCGCCGGCCGACCCGGTTGGAATGGGGAGCGCCCGCCCCACGGCCCGGGGGTCCACGTCCTGGGGCATGTCGACGACGCCACCCTCGGTGCGCTCTACGACAACGCTTTGCTGCTGGCCTTTCCCAGCCTCTACGAGGGTTTCGGGCTGCCCTTGCTAGACGCCATGACAAGGGGGGTGCCGGCCCTGGTCGGCAACCGGGGCGCCCTGCCCGAACTGGGCGGTGAGGCGGTCATCAGTGTCGATCCCGAGAACATGCCTGAGATCACAGCGGCTCTCGATCGCCTCGTCCATGATGCCAAGCTGCGCCATCGTCTCGGCCAGCTGGGCCGGCGCCGGGCGAAGCAGTACACCTGGGAGGAGGCCGCCCGAGGGGTGTTGGAGATCATGGCCCATATGAGTCCACATCGAGGGCTGGGTACGATCAGGGGGCAATGAGCGATAACAGGGCGAAAGGCCAGGCGATGAGCGTGCTCGCCTACCTGGGTGGTGAGGGCACGGATTACCGCGCCGCGGCAGCTCCCCTCATCCAGTTCCTTGAAGCGGCCGGGGGCTATCGGGTCGAGCTGACGAGCGATCCGGCCCGCCTCGCCGACCTGGCCGGCCTGGACGTCGTTCTCGCCGCTTCCGACGGCGGACCGCTGGGCGCCGAGGAGGAGGACGCGCTCAGCCAGTGGGTGCTCCGCGGCGGCGGCCTGGTCGCTCTCCACCGGACCGCGGCCGCCTGGTCCCAGAACCACCGGCTGCGCGAGATCGTCGGCTTCACCGCCGGCGAGCTGACCAGGCTCACCGAGCTGGCCGTTCGTCCGGTCGCCGGCCACCCCGTCACCGACCGGCTGGAGGAGGAGTTCTTCCTGCCCGACCGGCTCCAGCTGACCAGCAACGGTATCCCCTCCGACGCGACGCGATTGCTCTCCGTTTCCTGGCGCTACACCGACCAGGTCGCCGCCTTCACGCGGCCCGCCGGTGGGGGCACCTTCGTCCACGTCGGTCTGGGCGGGGAGGCCGCCGCCTTCCGCAACCCGACCCTGCAGCAGTTCCTCCTGCGCAGCGTCAGGTTCGCCGCCGGGGCCGTCGCAGCCCGCTCATTCGGGGTCGGCCTGGCCGGCTACGGAGCGATCGCCGCCGACCATGCTCGACAGGTGGGCGAGGTGGCCGGCCTGGAGCTCGCGGGCGTCTGCGATCTCTCGCCCGAACGGCGGCGGCAGGCGGCCGCCGACTTCGGCGTGGCTGTCTTCGACTCCCTCGCCGGGCTCCTCTCCGACCCGGCCGTGGACCTGGTGGTCGTCGGAACCCCTCCCAGCACGCACAGCGAGGTTGTCCTGCAGGCGCTGGCGGCCGGAAAGCACGTCGTCTGCGAAAAGCCGTTCGCGCTGAGCCTCGACCAGGTCGACGGGATGATCGCCGCGGCCGGCGCCGCCGACCGGCTGCTCACGGTCTACCAGAGCCGCCGCTGGGATCCCGATTTCGTGGCGCTGCGACGGGTGGTCCAGTCAGGCACCATCGGAGAGCCATTCCATCTTGAATCCTTCATCGGTGGCTACGGCCACCCCTGCAGCTACTGGCACTCCCACGAGCCGATTTCGGGCGGGACCAT
>CAXMLP010000367.1:0-2503 GCA_964194225.1 uncultured bacterium
GGGGCGAGCCGGCCGGCATGGCACCCGCCTCGACCAGCGCACCGAGGGCGGCTTGAGAGGCGTCATGGACGGTCAGGGAGTGGCCGGCGGCGAGCAGTCGGCCGGCCATCGGCCCGCCCATGATCCCCAACCCGATGAAACCGATGCGCATGGCCTCTTAGGCTAACCGAGCGATAATCGGTTGCCATGTCCGCGAACCCAGAGGAGGAGGGCGTCCCTCAGCGCCTCACAAAAATGTCCGCGGACTTCGACCGCTGGTATACGGACATCGTCCGGCTGGCCGAGATGGCGGACTACAGCGGAGTCCGTGGTTGCATGGTCATCCGGCCCTATGGCTATGCCCTGTGGGAGAACATCCAACGCGCCTTCGACGACATGATCAAGGCAACCGGGCACGAGAACGCCTACTTCCCGATGCTGATCCCCTACGACCTCTTCATCAAGGAGGCCGAGCACGTCGAGGGTTTTGCCCCGGAGGTGGCCTGGGTCCAGTACGTCGGGCCCCGGCCGGAGCTGACGCCCCCGGACAGCAACTGGAGCGAGGCGCAGAAGGCCCATATGGCGGAGGGCTGGCTCACTCAGCCGCTGGTGATCCGCCCCACCAGCGAGACGATCATCGGGCCCATCATGAAGCGCTACATCCAGTCGCATCGCGATCTTCCCCAGCTCCTCAACCAGTGGTGCAACGTGCTGCGCTGGGAGATGCGCACGCGCCTGTTCCTGCGCACCTCGGAGTTCCTCTGGCAGGAGGGACACACCTTTCACGCCACTGCGGAAGAGGCCGCCGAGGAAGTCTTTGCGATCCTCGAGAACTACCGGCAGGTGGCGGAGGACTGGCTCGCCCTGCCGGTGATCAAGGGCCGCAAGACCGAGATCGAGAAGTTCGCCGGCGCCCAGTACACGACAGCGATCGAGGCCATGATGCGCGACGGTCAGGCGCTCCAGACCGGTACCTCTCACTTCTTCGGCCAGAACTTCAGCGGCGCCTACGACATCAACTTCGTCAACCGTAAGAATGAGCGCGAGCTCTGCTACACGACCTCCTGGGGGATGTCCACCCGGACCATTGGCGCGCTCGTCATGGGCCACGGTGATGACAGCGGCCTGGTCATGCCGCCGCGCGTGGCGCCGGTCCAGGTGGCCATCGTGCCGATCTTCAGGAACGAGGACGAGCGGCGACTGGTTGAGGAGTTCGTCCGCCCTGTCGTCGCCCAGCTGAGCGGACGGGTGCGCTTCAAGGTGGACTGGCGCGACCAGCGGCCGGGTGAGAAGTACGCCCACTGGGAGGTCCGGGGCGTGCCGCTGCGGGCCGAGGTGGGGCCGCGCGATGTCGCCTCGGGTCACCTCATGGTCGTGGATCGGCTGACCCGGGAAAAGGTGCCGGTGCCCGCGCTCGGCGTCGCGGAGAAGCTGACCGAGATGCTGGAGGACTTTCACCGACGGCTATTCGAGCGGGCACGCGCATTCAGGGACGAGCACACCGTGCGTCCCACTGGGAAGGCCGAGTTCCAGGAATTCTTCAGGCAGGGCAACGGCTTCGCCTGGGTTCCCTTCTGCGATCGCACGGAATGTGAGCTGCAGGTGAAGGAGGAGGTTGGGGTCACGACCCGCGTCAAGCCGCTTGAGGTGGAGGGTGACTACGGCGATCGGTGCTTCTACTGCGACCAGCCTGCGCAGACAGTGGTGATCTTCGCCCGTTCGTACTAGCGCGCGTCCCAGCCTGACCGGCAACGCCCAGGTCCCCTGGCTGCTGACAGGCCTGGCCGCGGTGCTCTTCGGGGTCGGCCTCGGTGCGCACCCGGTGGGAAGGGATGAGGCGGTCAGCCTGCTCCTCATCGCCCATCCGCCGGTGCTCATTCTTCGGCTCCTGAGCGCCCACGAGGTGCACCCCGCCGGCTACTTCCTGATGCTCTGGGCCTGGCCCCACGGCAACCTGGTCGCGGCACGGCTGCTGAGCTGGCTGGCGGCGGTTGCGGTGATCCCGCTGCTTCATCTGGCGGCTGGTCATTTCGGTTTGCGCCGGCCCTGGCTCGCGGGCCTGCTCGCCGCCACCTCACCCTTTCTCGGCTACTACGCGGCGGAGGCGCGCATGTACAGCTGGCTGGCTCTCTTCGGAGCCGCCGCGCTCCTTGCGGTCGCGGCCTGGCCGGAGCGTCCCGGCTGGCGGTGGGGGGTGGGGTTGGGGCTACTCGCCGCGGCCGGGATCCAGATCCACTACTTCGCGGCGTTCACCGTGATCGGATTGCTGCTGGTGATGGTCGCCCGCCGGGAGCTTCGCCTGGCTGCGATCACCGCTGTGACTGCCGTGATCCTCTTCCTTCCTGGCCTGGCGCTCCTCGGTTCCCAGTTGCCGGTCTTCCTGCGCTACCCTGGCGAGGCCTGGCAGGAGAGGCTGACCCCGACCGGCTTATTGGCCGTCGCCGGCCTCCTCTTCGGAGGCGCGGAATACCAGGAATGGGGCCGCCGAGCGGCCCTCCTGCTCGCGGTGCCGGCTCTATATGGT
>CAXMLP010000368.1:0-11698 GCA_964194225.1 uncultured bacterium
GGTCCGCCGAATCATGTCGGAGAAATCCCCGGCCTTGAGGCTGGCCCCACCGACGAGGCAGCCATCGCAGCGCGGCAGTCCGACGTAGCTTTCGATGTTCTCGGCGTTGACGCTGCCGCCGTATACCACCCTCAGATTCTGACCGGCGCGCGCGCCGATCACCTCGCCGGCCGCCCGCCGGATCAGCCGCATCATCCGGTAGGCGTGCTCCGGCTCGGCGCTCTTGCCGCTCCCGATCGCCCAGATCGGTTCATAGGCGAGCACCAGGCGCTTGGAATCGTCTGCCGTGCACTCGGCCAGCGCCGCCACGACCTGCCCGGCCACGAAGCGTTCCCCCTCCCCAGCGTCCTGCTGCTCCTGGTTCTCGCCGACGCAGATGATCGTGCGCAGGCCCGCCCTGAGGGCCGCGTGTGCCTTGCGGGCGACGTCCGGGTCGGTTTCACCCATTGCGCGGCGCTCGGAGTGCCCCGTGATCACCCACTTGCCGATGGTGGCCAGCATCGCGGCAGAAATCTCACCCGTGAAAGCTCCTGACGCCTGCCAGTGGCAGTCCTGCCCGCCGACCTCGAGCGCGGTTCCGCTCACCAGCTGGGCGACGGCGGGCAGCCAGACGAAGGGAGGAAAGAGCGCCACCCTCACGCTCACCTGGCTGACGGCAGCTTCGATGATCCCCTGCACGAGCGCGCTCGCGGCCTCCCCGCTGACTGGGTTCATCTTCCAATTGGCGGCCAGCAGTGGTTTTTCAGGCATGCGCTGCCTCCTTCAACACGGCAACCCCAGGCAGCTCCCGGCCCTCCATCGCCTCAAGGGTGGCACCGCCACCGGTGGAGACGTGCGAGAAGCCCCGGAGACCTAGCGAGGCGATCGCCGCCGCGGTGTCCCCGCCGCCGACCAGGGTGTAGGCGCCGGAGGCGGCGATCGCCTCGCCAAGGGCCCGGGTTCCGCTGGCAAAGTCGGGAATCTCGGACACTCCGGCCGGGCCGTTCCACACCACGGTCCCGGCTCCGACAAGACGCTCTCTGAGCAGGGCCACCGTTTTCGGTCCGATGTCGAGGATCATCCAACCGGGCGCGACACGGTCGACCCCGGTTGCATGGCTGGGCGACCCGGCCTCCATCCTCTGGGCCACGATCGCATCGACCGGCAGGACCAGCTTGCGACCCCCCGCCGCCTCGACCTCGCGGGCCGCCTCGAGGGCGGAATCCTCGACCAGGCTGGCTCCGACGTCGACGCCCCTGGCCTTGAAGAAGGTGTTCGCCATCGCGCCCACGATGGCGAGAACGTCGACTCGGGGCAGAAGGTGGGCCAGCACTCCCGCCTTGGTGGACACCTTGGCACCGCCGACCACGGCCACCAGGGGCCGGCGCGGCTCATCGATCGCCAGGTGCAGAGCCTCTAACTCCGCGAGCATGAGAAGGCCGGCGTAGGCGGGGAGATGCTCGGCGACTCCAACGACCGAGGCATGGGCCCGGTGGGAAGCGGCGAAGGCGTCGTTGACGAAGATGTCCCCTTGTGCCGCCAACCGGCGGGCGAAGTCGGGGTCGTTCTCCTCCTCTCCGGGATGAAATCGCACGTTCTCCATGAGGACAGCTTCGCCGTCGGCAAGTGCGCCGACCGGCTCCAGGCAATCGGGCACGAAGCGCAGGCCCATGGCCCGGGCGACCGGCTGCAGGGAGAGGGCGGGTAGGACTTTGCCCCCCGGCCGGCCCAGGTGGGAAAGGATGATGACCTTCGCGCCCCGCGAACGCAGGCTCGCCAGGGTGGGCCCGACCGCCCGAATCCGGGTGTCGTCGGTGATCTCCGAACCCGCCATGGGCACATTGAGATCCTCTCGGAGGAGTACCCGTCTGCCCCTGAGCTCGATGGCCTCGAAGGACGCCTTCAATTGTGACGTCGGCGCGGGAGCGCTAAAGGCTCGCGGCCAGGTGGGCGATCAGGTCGACCATGCGGCAGCTGAAGCCCCATTCGTTGTCGTACCAGGAGACGACCTTCGCCCAGTCGCTTCCCTGCATCAGTGTGAGCGGGGCATCCACGATCGAGGAGTGGGGATCGTTCTTGAAGTCGGACGAGACGAGCTCCTCGTGGCTGACGGCGAGGATGCCTCGCAGGGCGCCGCTGGCAGCCTCGTCGAAGGCGCCGTTGATCTCCTCGGCGGTCGTCGAACGCTTCAGCTGGACGGTGAGATCGACGACCGACACATCGAGGAGCGGCACGCGGAAGGCCATCCCCTGGAAGCGGCCGCTGAGCTCGGGGAGCACCTCGGCGACCGCCTTGTTGGCGCCCGTCGAGGTTGGGATGATGTTGTCCGCAGCGGCCCGGGCGCGCCGCAGATCCTTGTGAGGCAGGTCCTGCAGCTTCTGATCCGCGGTGTAGGAATGGACCGTGGTCATCATGCCGCGCTCAATCCCAAAGGTGTCGTTGAGGACCTTGGCGAGGGGGACGAGACAGTTGGTGGTGCAGCTGCCGTTGGAGACAACGTGCATCCGGCCGGGTTCGTACCCGAGATGGTTGACGCCCATCACGAAGGTGTAGTCCTGGTTGGTCGCCGGCGCCGAGATGATCACCTTCCGGGCCCCTCCGCTCTCGATGTGGACGCGGGCCCTGTTGGCGTCCGTGAACAGGCCCGTCGACTCCACGACAATTTCGACGCCGAGCTCGGCCCAGCGCAGGGCGGCCGGGTCGCGCTCGCTGAGAAAACGAACGCTCCGCTCCCCGACCTTGATCACGTTGCCGGCCGCCGCAACCGGCGGTCCGAAGGTGCCCAGGGCCGAGTCGTGCTTCAGGAGGTGGGCGAAGGTGGCGGCATCGCCAAGATCGTTGACGGCCACGATCTCAATCTCCGGATTGAGCTCGGTCGCCGCCCGATAGATGTTGCGTCCGATCCGGCCGAAGCCGTTGATCCCGACCTTGATTGCCATTGGGTGCCTCCCCTACCGGAGTCGAGCGGTGAAATTTCCCCTAAGCCTATGCGGGGTGGCGGCGATGCGTCGGCAGCCAGGCGGGCGGGCGGGGAGGCAGCGCCGGGAATCCACCGGCGGGATGCTAGCGGGCGGATCGGCCGATCGGCTCGGGCTGCTGCTCTGAGGCCGCCTCCGCAATCTCAACGATCCGGCGAAGCCGGTGGTTGACGGCCGATTTCGACAGGTTCATCTGTGCCGCCAGCTCGGTGAGGTTGAGGTCCGGGTTCTCCCGGCGCCAGCGGGCCATCTCCCGGAGCGACGGAGGCAGGCTCTGGATCCCGATGTCGTTTTCCACCTTCTCGATCGCCTCCACCTGGCGCATCGCCGAGCCGATCGTCTTGTCGATGTTGGCGGTCTCGAAATTGAGCCGGCGATTCACCTGCGCACGCATGTCACGCACCACCCTCACGTTCTCGAACTCCATCACCGCGCGGCTGCCACCCATCATCTGAAGGCAGCGAACGATCCCGTCGGCGTCCTTCACGTAGACGACGTGCTGGCCAGCCCGCTCGACCACCGCGGCGCGGATCTGGCCCTCGTGCATCAGGTAGAGGAGCACGGTTGCCCAACCGAGCGTGGGTGCCACAAGTTCCAGGTGGTAGCGGCTGGAGGGCGCATTGACGGATCCGCAGCCGAGGAAGAACCCGCGGAAGAAGCTCTTTCGATCGCAGGGTTTGCCGGGGATGGCGCGGGCGGCCGACTGGCTGAACGGCGCCTCGAGCGCCTCCGGCAGGGGCAGCTCAATGAAAAAGGCGGTCCGCTTCGCGCTCCGGACTGCGTGGTACTTGGCCTCGATCTGAGCCAGGCTTCG
This sequence comes from uncultured bacterium, assembly GCA_964194225.1. Taxonomy (GTDB): domain Bacteria; phylum Chloroflexota; class Dormibacteria; order Dormibacterales; family Dormibacteraceae; genus CAXMLP01. The sequence continues at coordinate 3,772 of CAXMLP010000368.1, forward strand.
GGAGAGCCTCACGACCTTGCGCGCAACCGTGTTGCGCAGCAAGGAGAAATAGGCGGCGTTACCGGTGCCCGACTTGATGAGGCGACCTCGGGTGGCGAAGAAGATGCCATTGAGCTCCGCGAGCTGACAGCAGGGTCGTGCCGGGATCAGCCCGGAGAGCTCGCTCTTGACCTCTGACGAATAAGAAATAAGGAAAAACCTCCGCTCTGCGGATCTCCTCCGACCCCGAAATCCAGTCTAGTGCACTGCAACGGCTGGAGGAGGTCCATCCGACGCCCCCGGTGGCCCGTGGCCACAGAGCGGCTAAGCCGCCGCCGGGGGGCCCGGCGCGGCGGGCGGAAAGGAGCCGGCCGCCCCCTCTCCCTTTAAGATGGAATCACAGATGGCGACAGCCAAAGAGACCCGGCACCAGAGCCTGGGTCTCGGAACCGAGCAGCTCGTCGTCATGTACCGGCAGATGGTCCTGGCTCGCTCGGTGGACCGCCGGATGTGGGTCCTCAACCGGCAGGGCAAGGCGCCCTTCGTCATCTCTGGCCAGGGCCATGAGGCAATCCAGGTGGCTGCGGCCAACGCGATGGCCCGAGATCGGGACTGGCTGGTTCCCTATTACCGCGACCTGCCCTTCTGCCTCGCACTCGGGATGACCGCCCGCGAATTCATGCTGTCGGTGTTCGCCCGCGCCGAGGACCCCAATTCCGGCGGCAGGCAGATGCCGTCCCATTTCGGCCTCGCCCGGCATCGCATCGCCACCACCTCCAGCGTGGTCGGCACCCAGATCGTCCACGCGGTCGGCATCGCTCACGCCAGCCGGATGCGAGGACTTGACGAGGTCGCCGTGACCTGCATTGGAGAGGGCGGGACATCGCAGGGCGACTGGCACGAAGCGCTCAACTGGGCCGGTGTTCACCGCCTGCCCTTCATCTGCATCGTCCAGGACAACGACTACGCGATCTCGGTGCCCCACCGACTGCAGATGGGAGTCGACAGCGTGGCCAAGCGCGCCGAGGGTTATGGAGTCTGTGGCGTCGCGGTCGACGGCGGGGACCTGCTTGCCTCCTATGACGTGATGAAGGCGGCCGTCGAACGCGCCCGGACCGGCGGTGGCCCAACCCTGGTCTCCGCCAAGGTCGCCCGGTTCACCTCGCACTCGTCCGACGACGACCAGCGCCGCTACCGGCCCCAGGCTGAGCTCGAGGCGCTGCTGCGGCGGGATCCCATCGAGCGCTTCCGGAACTACCTGATCGACGAGGGCCTGTTGGGTGAGCAGGAGGATGAGCGGATTCAGCAGGAGTCCACGGCCGAGGTCGACGCCGCCGTGGCCTACGCGGAGCAGGCCCCGTCGCCGGTCCCGGCTGACGCGCTGAAGCACGTATATGCCACGGCCGCAGGCGCCGGGGAGGGCTGAGGCGTGGCTCCGAAAACCCTCATCGAGGGCATTCGCGAAGCTCTTTCCGAAGAGATGCAGCGCGACGAACGAGTCTGGGTCCTGGGCGAGGACGTCGGCCGCAAGGGAGGGGTCTTCCTGGCCACCGAGGGCCTCTACGACAAGTTCGGCGAGGCGCGCGTCCTGGACACGCCGCTCGCCGAGTCGGCCATCGTGGGGGTCGCGATCGGTGCCGCCATGAACGGCACCATCCCGGTTGCGGAGATCCAGTTCGCGGACTTCATCCACCCCGCCTTTGACCAGATCGTGAGCGAGGCCGCGCGCATCCGATATCGATCCAACGGCGACTTCAGCTGCCCGATCGTGATCCGCGCGCCGTTTGGCGGCGGGGTCCACGGCGGCCTCTATCACTCACAATCCGTCGAGGCCTTCTACGGCCATGTACCCGGACTCAAGGTCGTAATCCCGAGCACGCCGGAGGACACCAAGGGGCTGCTCAAGGCGGCCATCCGCGATCCCGACCCGGTCATGTTCTTCGAGCACAAGAAGACCTACCGGCTCATCAAGGGCGAGATCCCCGAGGGTGACTACGTGACCCCCATCGGCAAGGCCGCGCTGCGCCGGGAGGGAGAGCGGCTCAGCGTGTTCGCCTGGGGACTGATGGTCCATTACTGCATGCAGGCGGCCGACGAGCTGGCCGCCGACGGCATCGGCGTGGAGGTGATCGACATCCGCTCCATCCGGCCCCTCGACAAGCCGATGATCCTGAGCTCGGTTGAGAAGACCGGCCGGGCGATGGTGGTGTACGAGGACAACCTGACCGGTGGCTTCGGCGCTGAGATCTCGGCGATCATCGCCGAAGAGGGATTCGAGTACCTCGACGCGCCCGTCGTGAGGGTGGCCGCCCCCGACGTGCCCGCGATGCCCTTCAACAAGCCGCAGGAGGATTTCTTCCTGCCCTCCCCCGAGCGGATCGCCGCCGCCATGCGCAAGTTGGCGGCGTACTGAAGCTGGCCGCGCCGCCGGAGATCTCAGCCCGCGAGTACGGCATTCGGCGCCAGTCGGTCTGGGCCGGCATGGAGGCCGCCGGCTTCGACGCCCTGGTCGTCTTTTACCCGGCTCGGATCGCCTACCTGACCGGCTTTCACTTCATTCCCACCGAGCGACCGATCGCGCTGATCCTCGGCGACGGGTACACCGCCCTGGTGGTCCCCGCTGTCGAGAAGGAGCATGCAGAAAGCATCTCCGGCGTCGACCGGGTCGACGTCTACTTCGAGTACCCCGGGCTGGAATCACCGATGGACCGCATTCGCGGCGCGTTGACCGACATCAACGCGAGTCCCGCCCGGACCGCCGCCGATCATGACGGTTGCATCCCGCACTGGGGCTACCGGGGTCCCCGGCTGAGCGACGTGCTCGGCCAGCCGGTCGCCGACGGCGAGATGCTGATCGAGGAGCTTCGGCGGGTGAAGTCGGCGGCCGAGGTGGCCTGCATCCAGCTCAGCTGCGAATGGGCGGTCCGTGCCCATCGTCGGATGCAGGCGGCGATCCGGGCCGGCCAGACCGAGATTGCGTCATACGCGCCGGCCGAGATGGTGACTTTGACGGAGATGCTCGCCGAGATGCCCGGCTGGCGTCCCCGGGGCTTCAACGGGAGCGGGCTGACCGCGATGTTCGTCGGCGGCAAGAGCACCGCCATGCCGCACGGCTTCGTGCGCGGCCAGGGTATCCAGGCCGGGGACGTGCTGGTCAGCGGCGCCGGCGCGGACATCGACGGCTACCAATCGGAGCTGGAGCGGACTCTGATCGTCGGCGAGCCGACGGCCGCCCAGCGCGCGGCGTTCGAGTCCATGCTGGCGCTGCAGACGCGCGCGATCGACCTGCTCCGGCCGGGCCGACCGGTGGCGGAGGTGGACGCCGAGGTGCAGCGGCTCGCCGGCGAGCTCGGGCATGGCGACCATGTCCGCCATCACACCGGTCATTCGATCGGCCTGGAGGGCCACGAGGCCCCCTACCTCGACCGCGGCGACTCCGCCATCCTCGAGGCGGGCATGGTGTTCACGGTCGAGCCCGGCCTCTATCTCGCCGAGCTCGGTGGCTTCCGCCACTCGGACACCGTCCTGGTGACCGATTCCGGCAGCCGGGTGCTGACGCCCTACCCGAACGATCTCGCTTCTCTGGTGGTTCCCGCCTAACCGCCCGCCTGGCCTCCCCCCTTGCCGCCCGCCTTGACCGCCATTCGGCGCGCCCGGCGGGCTTATCCTTTCGCTTCGAGATGGATCTGCGCGGAAACCTGGTCAGGCTGCGCGCCCCTGTCCCCGAGGATGCGCCATTCATCGCCGAGTACGTCTCGCTTCCCGAGGTCTCCCGGACGCTCGACGCCTGGGCCCACTTTCCATACTCGGTCGACCTCGCCCTCGACTGGGTGAGCCGGCGGGACCCGAGCGAGGTCAACTGGGCCATTGACTGCCTCGAGGACGGCGCCTTCATCGGCTGCACCGGGCTCCGCGAGCTCAACTACCGGAATCGCAATTGCCATTGGGGAATCTGGATCGGACCGCCCGCGCGCTGGAATCGCGGCTATGGCACAGAGGCCTGCCGCCTGGCGACCGACTTCGCCTTTCGCCACCTCGGCATGGAGAAGGTCTACCTGAAGGTTTACGAAACCAACCCGGGTGGCCGGCGTGCCTATGAGAAGGCAGGCTACCGCGTTGAGGGCACCCTGCCTCGCGATCATTGGTGGGACGGTGCCTTCACCGAGACCTACGTGATGGCGGTCTACCGCGATGCGCCACTTTACGCGGCTGACGCGACCCCAGGTCCCCGAAAGCCGCCGGCCAGGCGGCCACGCAAGAGCCGAGCCTGAACGGTGGAGCGACGACGCTAAGCTCGGTGCCGGGCGGCCAGCTCGAGTTCGGCCGGACGACCGCGATACCCCGGGTGAGACGGTCGCGCCACGCGGTACCAGGCCAGAACCTCGGCCAGGCAATCCTCGAGGGCGGAGGGCGAGAAGCCAAGTTGCCTATGGCTCTTCGCGAGGTCGTAGCCGGCTGATCGGCGGGGGTCGGGGCCGTAGGGTCCAGCGCCCTCGGGAAGGTCGGCGAAGGGGACGGGGACCAGCTCGACCGGGCGCCCCATGACCGCGCCGAGGGCTTGGATGAGCCCCTCCAGGGTCACATTCTGGAAGGCGACATTGAAGGCTCCGTCCTTGGCGCGATCAGGGTCGGCGGCGAGGGCGTGGGCGAAGCCGACATCACGCACCCAGGCCAGGCCCGCCTGCCGGCGGAAGGACTCGGCCGGAACCAGGAGCGGCCCGCCGTCGGCCACGCGCTGCAGGTACGCAGCGATGCGGATGGTGGGGTCGCCAGCGCCAAGAACGGCGGGAGGCCGGATCACGGTCCAGGGAAAGCCCTCGCTGCGGGCAAGAACGGTTTCGCACCAGCGCTTGCCGTCGCGGTATTCCAGCGGCTCAGCGGGAACCGGCCCGGCCAGCGGCTCGAAGTCCTCCTCCCGGGCGGGCCGGTCCCCGAACATCGTCGAGAACTGGTCCGAATACACGCCGGTCGAGGTGAAGACATACCGGTTGCCGGTGAAGTGGCGGATCACCGTCGCCACCTCCGACGGCTGGTAGCAGGCCAGGTCGACCAGGATGTCCGGGCGCAGATCCTCAAGAACTCGACGCAGCTCCGCCTCGTCGCGCCGATCGAGCGCGACGTGACTGGTGAAGGTGCCGTACGGATGGGCGGTCCGGCTGCCCGCCACCGTCTCGATTCCGCGCCGCATAAGCTCGCGGCAGGTCGCCACGCCGATGAACCCCGGGCCGCCCAGCACCAGCGCTCTCAGGCCACACCTCCTGACAGCGTCGGTTTCCCAAGCTGCCGGAGAAGTTGTTCGAGCGGCATCTCGGCCAGGGTGGCAAGGCGGTAGTCGGCGGCCGTCAGGTCAAGGCCCGCGGTGACGTCGTTGGGCACCGCGACGCAGACCAGACCCGCCGCCTTCGCGGCGGCCAACCCGTTGGCGGAGTCCTCCAGGGCGACCGCTTCAGCCGGGCGGACGCCGAGGCACCTCACAGCTGCCAGGTAGAGATCAGGAAAGGGCTTCGCTCGCTCGACATCGTCCCGGCACAGCACACAGCTGAACTCGTGCAGGTCAAGCCGGGAGAGGTGGCCGGTGACCCAACTGCGAGAGGAGCTCGAAGCCACGGCCAGGCCCATCCCCAGTACCTGGGCCTGGCGCACGTAGTCGCGGACACCGGGGAGGATCTCCAGGGCGGCGATCATCTCGCGGTGCCGGGCCTTCTGCCCCGCAACCACCACCGGGCGCTCGACCGGCCGCCCCAATTTCTCCTCGAGATTGGCAAGCGGGTCGAAGTAGCCCGGCCCCCGCCCGACCACGTCTCCCCAGGTCTTCAGCGGCAGGTGGAGGCCATGGGCGCGATAGACCTCGGCCCAGGATTCGTATTCGGGGCGCTCGGTCTCCAGGATCAACCCATCGAAATCGAAGACGAGAGCTCGAAAGCCGCTCAAAGCTCCCGATTCTCCGTCTCGACCTCGACCCCGGGCAGCCCGCTCAATCGTTTGGCCAGCTCGGCGGCCAGCGCGACGGAGCGGTGCCGCCCACCGGTGCAGCCGAAGGCGATGGTCAGCTCCTGGCGGCCCTGGGCGCGGTAGAGCGGCACCAGGGAGCTGATCGTGCGATCGAGGTTGTCGAGCAGCTCACCCGCGGCCGGCTGGCCGAGCACGTAGCGGCGCACCGCCTCGTCGAGGCCGGTGGCGGACCTCAGCTCCGGCACCCAGTAGGGGTTGTCGAGGAATCGGGCGTCGATCACCCAGTCGGCCTGCGGTGGCAGCCCATGCTTGTAACCGAAGGCGAGGCAGCGGACCAGCATCGTCTCCCGCGTCCGAAGCCGCTGCGCGAGGGCCGGCAATTCCCCGGCCGAGATTCGATGGTGGGCGCGTTGAAATGAGCCCCCCGGCTGGCCGTCATCGGCTCCGACATGGACCAGGACGTAACGCGTCCCGGCCGAGTCGGCGGCCGCCAGCTCGGCGGCGGCGTCGGTGCCGAGCGGCACCATCCGGTCCCGTTCCTCGCCCTCCCCCACCGTCTCCTCGCCGATTGCGAAGCCGGCCCCGTCGAAGGCATGGATCGCGGTGACGAGGTCGCCCCCACCGACGTATACCAGTCGACTCAAACCAGTTCCTTGAGGCGGATCGCCACCCTTTCGGGGATCCCCAGCCGGACCAATTCCTCGATCCCCGCGTCGCGAATGCCCTGCACGCTGCCGAAGGCCCGCAGCAGGGCTCGTTTGCGGGCCGGGCCGATGCCCTCGACCGAATCGAGAGGAGAGCTCAGCGCCTTCTTCGAGCGGACCTTGCGGTGATGGGTGATGGCGAATCGGTGGGCCTCGTCCCGGATGCGCTGGACGAGGAACATCCCCGGCGAATTGTGCTCCTGCACGATCGGATCGGGCTGATTGGGAGCGAAGAGCTCCTCCCGTTCTTTGGCCAGTCCGAAGGTTGGGATGTCGGCGAAGCCGAGCTCTTCCAGCACGCTCAGCGCAGCGTTCAGCTGGCCCCTTCCGCCATCGATCAGGATCATGTCCGGGCGGCTGGAGAAGGAGCGGTCGGACACCTCGGCGGAATCCTCGCGCCGGAGGGCCGATTCCAAACGGGTGAAACGGCGGCGCAGCACCTCCTGCATCATCGCGAAGTCGTTGGGACCCGGGGTATAGCGGATCTTGAAGTTGCGGTAGTCCTCGTTCTTGGGCCGGCCATCCTCGAAGACGACCATGGCGCCCGTTCCCGAATCACCCTGAAGGTTCGAGATGTCGTAACACTCCATCCGGTGGGGCGGCTCGGCCAGCTGCAGCGCATCCGCCAGCCCCTGCAACATCGGTTCGGTCCGGCTGCGGTCGTAGTCCCACTGGATACGCAGCTGCTTGAGCTCCTCGGCGGCGGTTTCCGCGAGCTGTCGTACAAGCTGCTTGCGGCGGCCCCGCTGGGGCACGTCGATGGCGACCGGCCCGCCGCGGCGAAGCTCCAGCCACTGGCCGATCTGGTCCGGCTCGTCGGTTGCTTCCAGCAGCACGATCGTGCGTGGGATGTGGGTGGCACTCGAGTAGTAGCGAACCAGGAAGGAGCGAATCAGCTCGCCGGGGGGGACATCAAGCTCGCCTTCAAGGGCGTGCCCGTCATGGCCGACCAGGCGGCCACCGCGGACGTAGGCGACCTCCATATAAACGTCCTTGCCCTGTCGCGCGTAGGCGACGAGGTCCTCGTCGTCGCGGCCATGCGTCACGATCTTCTGCCGATCGGCGATCTTCTCGACCGCTCGGAGCCGGTCGCGGTAGCGGGCGGCGCCTTCGAAATCGAGCTTTTCCGCAGCCTCGCGCATCCGGCCGTCGAGGTTGCGGGCAAGCACGTCGGAGCGACCCTCCATCAGCATCGCGACCTCCTCGATTCGCGCGCGGTAGTCGTCGCGGCTGATCCGTCCCTCGCAGGGGCCTGGACAGCGCTTGATGTGGTAGTCGAGGCACACCCGGCC
>CAXMLP010000369.1:0-15053 GCA_964194225.1 uncultured bacterium
CGGCGCGATCGCGTTGACGGTGATGTTGTAGCGGCCGAGCTCGATGGCAAGCGTCCGCGCCATCCCCTGGAGGCCCGCCTTCGCGGTCGAATAGTTGGTCTGGCCCCGATTTCCGAGCGCGGAGGTTGAGCTCAGGAAGACCATCCGGCCATATTTCTGCGGGACCATCACCCTCTGCGCCTCGCGGGCGGCGTAAAAGGTGCCCTTCAGGTGGATGTCGATGACGCTGTCCCAGTCGTCATCGGACATCTTGTAAATCAGGTTGTCTCGAATGACGCCGGCGCAGCAGACCAGGACGTCGAGGCGCCCGAATTCGGCCGTCGTGGCCTGCACCAACTGCTCGACCGAGGCCCGGTCGGTGACGTTGCAGGCGATTCCCTTCGCCCTGCCGCCGGCGGCGGTGATCCGCGCCGCGGTCTCCTCGGATGCCGCGGCATCCATGTCCGAGACGACGACCGCCGCGCCCTCGGCGGCCAGGCGGGTCGCCGTGCCGGCGCCGATGCCCCGCCCACCACCCGTGATGACCGCCACTCTGCCTTCGAATCGCTTCAACTCTGATCCCCCCTACTAAGCTCGCTGTCCGGATTCCCGTTCGAGGCGGTGCGTTCACGGCCGCGCAGAACTATCAGAGCGTCGCCGGCCATCACGCCCTCGCCATCGGGCAATACGAAGAGCGGGTTGATGTCCGCCTCGCTGATCTCCTCGAGTTCGACCGCCATGTGGCCGAGGCGCACGAGGCTGCTGGCGGCGGCATGCAGGTCGCCCCGAGGAGTCCCCCGCACCCCCTCCAGCACTGCTCTCCCACGCAGCTCGCCCAGCATCCCCACAGCATCGTCGAAGTCAATCGGTGGCCGCCGGAGCACGACGTCCTGGAAGACCTCGACCAGGGTTCCACCGAGGCCGACGAGCAGGATTGGACCGAATTGGGGATCGCGGAAGATACCGGCGACCAGCTCGGCCACTGGAAACAGCTGGCGAGCCACCAGGACACCCTCGATTCGAGCCTGCGGGGAATGCCTTCGGGCTGACTCCAGCAACTCGCGGTAGCCCGTCGCCACCTCGTCGGCGGTCAGAAGGTGGAGGCGGACAGCGCCCGCCTCGGTCTTGTGGAGAATGTCGGGCGAGACCACCTTGAGCACCGCCGGGAAGCCGGCCTCCCGAGCCATTGCGGCCGCCTCCAGGGGACTGTGGGCGACGCGCTCCACCGGCACCGGGATGCCGAACCGGGCGAGCAGCCGCAGGCTCTCAACCTCGGAGAGCGGCCCGGAGCCGACCGAACCGGGCCCCGCCGTCCGCTGCCATCGATATTCACCCTTCGCCTGCCGCCGCTGAACGGCCTCGGTATAGCCGACAGCGGCATCGAGCGCCTTCACCGCGAGCGCCATCCCGTTGACGAAGTGGACGCCGTGGCGGAGCAGCGCGGCGACCCCGAAATCGGTCAGGTCCCCGCTCACGTAGGAGGTTACGACGGTGGGGACACGGCTCTGCGCAACGGCCTGCGCGAGTGACGCGAGACGGGCCTCGGTCCGGGCGGGGTCGAGCCCGGCGTCGCGCGGCGCGTCCCAGACAACCAGGATCGAGTCGAACTCGGGGTCGCGCGCCAGCACATCGAGGGACCGCGGGAGCAGGCTCATGTCCTGGACCACCAGCCCTGTGGTGTCGAGCGGATTCTGCGGCGTCGCGAATGGGGGCAGGATCTCGGCCAGCGAAGCCCTGGTGGCGGCGCTGAAGTCGGGGACCTGGAGGCGGGTCGCCTGGGCAAGGTCACCGAGCAGCCCGCTGGCGCCTCCCGAGGCGGTCAGGATGGCAACCCGCCGGCCCCGGGGTCGGTGGCCGAGGGCGAGCAGCCCGCAGGTTTCGATCAGCTCCTCCATCGTGGCCACTCGCACGACCGCCTTCTGGCGGAAGACGGCGTCGATCACCCGGTCCTCACCGGCCAGGGCGCCGGTATGCGCCGCCGCCGAACGCCGGCCGGCGGCCGAGCGGCCGAGCTTCAGGATGACGAGGGGCTTGCCGACCGCCAGCGCCCGGTCGGCCAGCTCGAGGAAGCGCCCGGCATCGCGAATCCCCTCCAGAAGCGCCCCCACGACCTTCGTTTCGGGGTCGGCGACGAGGTACTCCAGGAAATCATCAGCGTCGAGCATCCCTTCATTGCCGCTCGAGACCATGTGGGAAAGACCGATCGCTCGCGAATGGGCCAGGCGGTGGAGGTGGAGCAGCATCGCGCCGCTCTGGGTCAGCACCCCGATGGAACCGCGCAGCAGCGGCGCCGGGATGGGGAGCGCGTAGGCCGCTGTCCCCTCTCGATAGTTGACGAAGCCGAGGCAATTGGGGCCCTGGATGGTGATGCCGTGACGCCGGCACTGCGCCACGAGCGCGGCCTCGCGCTCGGCTCCGGCGGGACCCGACTCCCCGTACCCGGCTGTGAGCAGGACCGCGTGCCGGACACCGGCCGCGGCCAGGTCGTCGATGACGGAGGGGACTGCGTCAGAGCCGGTCATCACATAGGCGCAGTCCACCGGTTCCGGGATCGCTGCCACCGAGGGATGGGCGGCGGCGCCGAAGAGCGACGGGTAGCGGGGATTCACCAGGTGAAGGTGGCCGCCGTAGCCGAGGTTGCGGAGATTGTTGACGAGGCAGACGCTCCAGGCCGAGTTCTCGGTCGCCCCGACCACCGCCAGCGATCGGGTACCGAGGATCGCCCTCACGCTGGCCTGCTTTTCCTCTCTGGCCGGCGCAGAGTCCATCCGACTCTGGAGTGTAACCTCAAGCCCGCCGATGTCCGATCTCAAAGGCCCCCTCAAAGGGCTCCGTGTGCTTGACCTCACCCGTGTCCTCGTGGGTCCCTACGCCACCATGCTGCTGGCCGACATGGGCGCCGAGGTCATCAAGGTGGAACGGCCCGGCGAGGGAGACGAGACCAGGCATGTCGAGCCGATCCGGGACGGCGAGAGCCACTACTTCACCTCGATCAACCGCAACAAGCTCGGCATCGCTGTCGACATGAAGACCGCCGCCGGCCACGAGATCCTGATGGAGTTGGCGGGCCGATCGGACATCTTCATCGAGAACTTCCGACCGGGCGTCGCCAAGCGCCTCGGTTTGGACCACGAAACCCTGATGGCGGCCAACCCGCGGCTTGTCTACTGCTCTATCAGCGCCTTCGGGCAGACCGGCCCTTATTCAACGCGGTCGGCCCTCGACATCGCCATCCAGGCGATGAGTGGCGTCATGAGCATCACCGGCGAGCCCGACGGCCAGCCCACGCGGATGGGGCTGCCGATGGCCGACCTGAGCGGCGCCCTCTTCGCGGTGGTCGGCGTCCTGGCGGCCCTGCAGGAGCGATCCAGCACCGGTCGGGGCCAGTTCGTCGACCTGTCGATGCTTGATGGGATGGTCGGCCTCCTGATGTACATGGCCGGCCGCGTTTTCATGACCGGCGAGGATCCCGGCAAGGTGGGAACCGGCCATCACGGCATCGTGCCCTACGGGGCCTTCCCCTGCAGCGATGGCTTCATGGTGATCGCCAATATCGGGGAGGCCTTCTGGCCCAAGATCTGCTCGGCGCTGGAGTTTCCCGAGCTGGCGGCCGACCCTCGTTATGACACCAACGGCAAGCGGGTCGCGCGCCGCGATGACGTCGATGGCCGGATCCGGGCAGCCATGAGCCGGCGGACGGTGGCGGAGTGGGACTCGATCTTCGAGAGCCACGACGTCCCCCACGCCCCGATCCTCACCGTGAGCGAGGTGCTCAGCAACCCCCAGGTGCTGGCTCGGGGGATGGTCACCGAGGTAGTGCACAGCCGGCTGGGCAAGATGCCCGCGCTGGGGCGGGCGATTCGGTTCCCCGAGCACGAGGGGGCGCCGATGCGGGCGGCCCCGGTGCTCGGCCAGGACAACGACGAAGTCCTGCGCACGATCCTCGGCTACTCGGCCGAACGCGTGGCGGAGCTGGCGCGGACCGGCGTCATCGGGGGGGCCTGAGAGGGGAGTTCAGCGGTGGCGCCGCGGCGGCTCCGGCCGCCAGCTCTCCGAGCGTGCCTGCGGATTGCGTTTCAGGTAGAGAAGCATCGAGGAGGCCTTCAACCAGGTGCGCTGGGGCTGTATGTAGCCGTCGAAGCCACCCTCCTCGACTCTCTCGCGAAGCGCCCATTTGATCCGGCCGCGTCCACTCTCGACCGGCTCGGTGACATCTGCCGCCCCGTGCAGGAGCTCCACAGCCTCATACCCGTTGTCGAAAGCCTCGCGAATTCGAAGAGAGGCCAGGTCCACCGCGGTCAGCACATCGTGCCCGTGAAGGTCCACCCGGAGTGTCCGCAAGGGCGGGGCGGCTACCGCCCGGCCCGGCGAGGCGAGCCGGTCAGCAGCGCGATCTCCTTTTCGAAGCCGGCGACCACCGCGCCGGGATCGCGGATCAGGCCCGAATCAGCCGCCACCCCCAGCATGACTCCCCCCGCGTAGCTGAGGATGCTGACACCGAGACCGAGGCGCCCGGATTGGGGAACCCAGAACATCACGTTGCCGAGCCGGCTACCGGCCAGGAAGAGCGGCTGGCGGGGGCCCGGCACGTTGGTGAGCACGGCGGTGGCCTTGCTGCCGAAGAACCCCACAGCTCGCGGCAGAAGTGCCTTCGGCATCACGCCCACGCCATGAAGCACCCCATAAGCGACCAGCGCCTGGGCGGAGCCCTTGAGGCCATCCATCCGGGCCTTGAGCTCGGCCAGCCTCTCCCAGGGGTCGGCAATGCTCAATGGCAGCGGCAGGAAGACCAGCCCGAAGCTGTTGCCCAGGTCCAGACCCTGCTCGAGGGGGCGCAGGTTCACCGGCACCGCGGCGCGGATCTGGAGGTCCGCCACCGGCTGACGACGAGAGATGAGGTATCGGCGCAATGAGCCCGCCACCGCGGTGACCAGGACATCGTTGATGGTCGCACCATGCTCGACACCCGCCCGCTTGATGGCGGCGAGGGAAAAGCGCTGCGACCAGGCGGCCCGCTTGGCGGTGCCCAGGGGCCCGCGCAGGATGGTCTGAGGGTCGGGCGGCAGCAGCACCAGCTGGGCCAAACTCGAAGCGAGGGCAACCCCCTGCCAGGCGCCGGCGGCCAACCGGCGAGGGTTCGACAGGCCCCCCGCCAGCCTGGCCAGGCTGCCCGCGGTGGCCCGTTTTGGCACCTGGCGCCGACGCTTCGGTTGGCGCTCCTCATCGGTCAGGGAGAGCAGCAGCTGAATCAGCGCGATGCCGTCGGCGATGCAGTGGTGGAGTCTGGCCAGGACGACCGGTCCCGCCGCGTAGCCCTCGATCAGGTGCACCTGCCAGAGCGGCTTTGACATGTCCAGCGGGGTGCTCATGAGGCGGCTGACGGCCTCCTCAAGGGCTGCTTGGTCGGCCGGCGCAGGGAGCCGGAGCCGCACCAGGTGATCGTCGAGATTGAAGTTCGGATCCTCCTGCCACTGGGGAGATCCCAGGCCCCACGGCGGATCGACAACCCGCGCCCGGAAACGGTCGAACGACAGCAGGCGGCTGCGCAGGACCGAGCGCAGGCGCTCCGGCTCGAGAGGCTCATCGAAAAGCAGGAGGCCGGTGACCATCATCAGGTTGGTCGGATCATCCATCCGCAGCCAGGCCGCATCAACGTTCGACAGCGGCCGTGGCATCAATTCAAAAGTATGAGGACCGGCGTCAGGGGAGCAGCGGATCGCGGGGCCGTTCCCTGATCGTGAGGCCGATCAGCGTGCCGATCACCACCCACCCGGTCAGGGCCAGCCAGCTGACGGTGTAGCCGGAGTGATCCGCCAGGTAGCCGAAAAATGGCGAGACCAGGAACATGGCGGCGAACGCCACCGAGAGGTTCGCGCCGGTGGCGGTCGCGGCCCCGCCCACCGGCACCGACTCTGAGATCAGCGTGACCGAGAGGGCGTTCCAGCCCAGGATGGAGATGCCGAGCAGGAACGAGAGGACGGCGAGGACCGCGATCGGGGTGGCCCTCCCGGTCAGCGAGAAGGCGGCGCAGGTGAGGATGGCGATCACACCGACCGCGACCATCGAGGGTGCCCGGCGCCCGGCCCGATCCGATAGGATGCCCCAGCCGAGCCGGCCGACGAGGCCGCCGACCTGGAAGAGAGCCAGCATCGCCCCGGCCGCCACGATCGAGAGCCCAGCCCGCTCGTGGAGGTAGAGGGCCAGGTAGGAGATGCCGGCACCCAGCGCGCCCATGAACACGAAGCCGTAGCCCGTCGCGGCCAGCCAAACCCGGTTGCGGAGCAGCAGGCGGAGTGGTTGCCGCCTGAGCCCAGACCCTCCCGCCGGCGGCTCACGGTAGAGAACGCCGTACGTGACGGCGCCGGCCAGGCAGAGCAGGGCGGCCAGGCGAAGGCCATGGCGCCAGCCGATCGCCAGGGCCAGCGGTGGGAGCAGGAGCGCCCCCACCAGCCCGCCCGCCATGACCCCGGTCTGCCGAATCCCGAGGGCGGCCCCCAGCCGGTGCCGCGGGAACCAGGCGGCGATCGCCTTCGTTCCGCCCGGGGATGAGGCCGCGGCGCCGACGCTGGAGAGTAGGAAGAGGCTGAAAACGATGGCAAATCCGGCCCCTCCCGCCGAGAGGAAGACGAGGGCCGCCATCGCGACCACCCCGACCACCACCACCCGCCGCTCGCCGTGCCGGTCCACCAGCAGACCGGCCGGCAGCGTTCCCAGCAGCATGCCTCCCCAGATGGCGCTGGTCAGAAGGCCGAGCTGGGGGCGGGTGAGCCCGAGATCCCTCACCAGCAGAGGCCCCAGGGCCGCCGGAGCCTGCTGGAGAAGCGAGATGGTGAGCTGCAGGCCGGTGATCAGGGCGAGGGCAGTCCAGGCCCCTCGCGACCCGTCTGGCGGCCGGTTCGGGGCCGGGTTTGACATCCGCGGTAATTCAATCAGTGCGCAAGAAGCAAGGTGCCGGAATCGTCTTCTCGACATGGACGAACACCTTCGGGCGGCCGGCCGGACGATCACGCTGCGGCACACCGTGAGTCGCTGGCTGGAATACGCCATCGTCGGCTGGCTCCTCGCCCTGCTGGTCCTTGTCGTTGGCAAGTGGCAGGGTTGGCCGATCATCCCGGTCGTCGCCTGCCTGGTCTCGCTGGGCTGCCTCTGCGCGGCTGTGGCGGCTGTCAACAACGTTCGCTGCATCGAGGCGGCGCGGCGCGAGCGCGTGCTCACCAAGCGCCACGTGGCCGAGAACCGAAACAAGACCTAGCCTCCTTTCACCCTCATGTCGGAGCCCGCAGGCTTCGATCAGCGCTAACCTCGAACAGTGGGGAATTCGGCCGGTAGCGTGAGTCAGGACAACCTCCTGGTCCGCCGTGCCGAACCGCCGAACGCCGAGACGCGCCTCGAGCTGCAGGAGGGGCTGATCACGCCCACCGCAAGCTTCTACGTCCGCTGCAACTTCCCGGTTCCCACGGACTGGCCCGGCCTCGCCCTGGCGGGGCTGCTCGAACGGCCTGTCGAACGGGCTGCCTTGGATCGCTAAATGGGTGTCGCGGATCACAGCGGTGGCGGACAGCTTCCGCGGCCACTTCCAGATCGAGAAATACGTGATCGGCGACCGGCCGGTCCGCGAGATGGCTGTCCGTTCGGTAATCGTCAGGGCGGAGCCGGGCCGGGTGCGTGGCTACGCCTGGAGCGGCAGTGGCGCCATCACCCAGGTCGAGCTGAGCGCCGACGGTGGCGCCACCTGGTCGGCCGCCCGACTCGAGCCCGGCGCCCATCGCTACAGCTGGACCGCCTGGGATCACGATTGGGTTCCAGCCGGACCGGGCCGGCACAGCCTCCTGTCGAGGGCGACCGACGCCGCCGGAAATGTCCAGCCCCTCACCCAGAACCGGAACGAGCTCGGCTACGCCAACAATCAGGCGGTGCCGGTGCCGGTCGTGATCGGCTAGCACAAGCGGTTCCCCAAACCAGTTACCCTCGGGAAATGGCGAAAGATTCAGTACGCGATCAGCTGCGAGCCAAACCCGGTGAGGGCGGCCGGCTGAGCCTCAGCGACCTCGATGCGGAGGAGACCGACGGGCTCTCCGAAAAGCGGGCTCTCAAGAAGCTTCCCAAGCAGACCGCGCGCCTTCTGGACCTCCAGAGCCGCCTTTTCGCCGAGCAGAAGCAATCGCTCCTGATCGTGATGCAGGGGATGGACACCAGCGGCAAGGACGGCACGGTCAAGCACGTGATCACCGGCATGAACCCCCAGGGAGTGGACATCCAGGCCTTCAAGGCGCCCTCCGCCGAAGAGTTGAGGCATCACTTCCTCTGGCGTTTCAAGAGGGTCCTGCCCACCCCCGGGATGATCACGATCTTCAACCGCTCCTATTACGAGGATGTGCTGGTGGCGAGGGTCAAGAGCCTGGCCACCGCCACCACCATCGAGAAGCGGTACGGCGAGATCAACCGATTCGAGCAGGAGCTCGCCCGGCGCAAGATCAGGGTGGTCAAGCTCTGCCTCCACATCAGCTACGACGAGCAGAGGCGCCGCCTGATCGAGCGACTCCAGGATCCCGACAAGCACTGGAAGTTCAGCGCCAACGACATCAAGGAGCGGGCCTTCTGGGACGACTACACGGCCGCCTACGACATCGCGCTCACCCGCTGCAACCTGGCCGCCTCGCCCTGGTACGTGATCCCGGCCAATAACAAGTGGTACCGGGACTGGGCCGTCGCCAAGATCCTGATCGAGACCCTGGATGAGATGAATCCCCAGGTCCCCCACCCCAAGCTCGACATCGCGGGCCTCATGAAGCGGCTGACCGCCTAGGCAAGAGCGCGTCGTTGCGGTTCTGGACCGGCGGCGGCGCTGTGGCATAATTCCCGGCGGTCTTGTCCCTCCCCACGCCCAAAAGGCCTTCCCCCGATCGACGGCAGGCCCTTCTGATCATCGGAGCCCTGGTCCTGATCGCGGTCATCGGCGGCGGTGTCGTGCTCGCCGGAGGCTACCTGCGACCAGTCTCGACGACCGTGGCCATCGACCCGAAGGACAATCAGAAAGAGGTCGCGGTCAATGAACCGATCCGGCTGACCTTCTCGCGGCCAGTCTCGCCGGCCGTGGTGGAGGCGTCCTTGCGGATCGAGCCCGCGCTCGACGGCTCGATGACCAGCAGTCCGGACCGTCGTCACTATGCCTGGGCGCCAGGCGGTCCCTGGAGCGATCTGACCACGTACACCGTCACGCTGCTCGCGTTGAAGGATGTCCAGGGCAATAAGCTCGCCACTCGCCGCTGGCACTTCACCACCACCATCGTCCCGCGGGTGGTGGGCCTGCTGACCGATGCCGGGACGACGACCACAGATGGGAGTGAGCTCCCGCTGGGGAGCGGCCTCAAGCTGGTTTTCAACACGGCGATGGCTCCGGCCACCGTCAACGTGCTGCTCAACTTGAACGCGGCTGTGCTCACCTGGTCGGACGACGGCAAGGAGGCCTCCTTTGGGACCAAGGGAATTCCCGCCGGGGTGCTGAGGATCGTGCTCGAGCCAGGCGCCCAGGATCGCCTCCGCCACCCCATCCTGGCGGCGCTGAAGCTGCAGCTGAACCTCGTCTTCGCGATCACCGGGCACACCATTCCCCTGGCCGCGCCGGCGATCGTTCAGATCCCCAACGACAACTACGGGGCCCGCGATCAATCTGGATTGCAGGCGGCCAGCATGATCTTCGAGTACCTCACCGAAGGGGGTGTCACGCGGCTCAGCGCCCTCTTCACCAAGGTTCCCGACGTGGTCGGGCCGGTGCGCAGCGGCAGGCTGATCTCCTTCAAACTCACCCGTCACTACCACGGGGTCAATTACTTCAGCGGCCTCTCCAGCGGCAGCTTCGCCGTCCTCAATTCCGATCCGGTGCCGACCCTCTTTGACACCCAGGGGATCTATTACCGATCACCCGACCGGTACCCGCCGAACAACCTCTACATCAAGGGTGAGTCGATCAAGGCCTACGAGGATCGGACGGTCCCGGCGTTCGCGCTCCCGACAGGTACCACCCAGGCCCTGACTGGTGCCGACGCCCCGGCGGTCAACGTTCCCGACCACAACTCGACCTACACGTTCGACGTTGCCACGGGAACCTATCTCAAGAGTGAGGGAGGGCGGCCGATGAACGACGCGCAGATAAACCAGCCCCTCCGTATCCAGCTCCTGATCGTCATGCACGCGCGCGAATCGCTCTCGAACATCGTCGAGGATGTGGGTGGCGCCCGCGGGCGCGATTTCGACCTCGAGTCGGGGGGGGCCGCTGAGTTCTACTCCGGCGGCAAGTCGCAGGCCGGCCGCTGGTCCGCGCTCGACCGGAAATCACCGATTGTTTTCCAGCTCGACAATGGGCAGGCTCTCACCCTGCCACGAAACCTGGTCTGGGTGGATGTAATCAACTAGATGAGGGGTCCATCGCGCCGGAGCTGACAGGCTTTGGCCCGGATGCGACTGAGCCGGTATTTCTGCCAAGATCCGAAGCGTGGAGGGGGGGGTGTGCGCGAAGCGAATCTGAAGCAGGAACTTCTCCGCAAGCTGGAATCGCGCACCTCAGCGGTGGCGGTGATCGGCCTTGGCTATGTGGGGCTGCCGCTCGCCGTGGCAATTGCCAGGGCCGGGCATCGGGTGGTGGGGATCGATTTCGACGCTCAGCGGGTGGCCGCGATCAATGCCGGTCACAGCTACATAGAGGATGTCTCCGACGTCAGCATCGCTGACCTGGTCGCGCTCCAGCGCCTCCGCGCGGTCGCCGACTACAGCGCGGCCACGGACGTTGATGTCGCGGTGATCGCAGTTCCTACCCCGATCGACGGATATCGAATGCCAGACCTTTCTTACGTCAGATCGGCGGCCGAAAGGCTTTCCCACGAGATGCGGAAGGGCTCACTGGTGATCCTTGAGAGCACCACCTACCCAGGCACCACCGAGGAGGTCTTGGTGCCCGCTTTCGCCGCCGCCGGCCGCACTGGCGGCGAGGACATTTTCATCGGCTACTCGCCAGAACGAATCGACCCCGGGAACGCACACTACAAAATCGACAATACGCCGAAAATTGTGTCGGGTCTCACCGCCGATTGCAAGGAGCTGACCCTCGCTTTTTACTCCACCTTCGTCGCTACGCTGGTTCCTGTTTCCACGCTCCAGACGGCCGAGATCAGCAAGCTCTTCGAGAACATCTTCAGAGTCGTCAACATCGCGCTCGTCAATGAGTTCCAGGTGATCTGCGACCGCTTCGGAATCGACGTCTGGGAGGTTATCGCGGCCTGCTCCACCAAGCCCTACGGCTTCATGCCGTTCTACCCGGGCCCCGGCCTGGGCGGTCATTGTGTCCCAGTCGATCCCTTTTACCTCGCCTGGAAGGCCCGCGAGATGCGCGTGAATACCGAGTTCATCGAGCTGGCGGGTCGGATCAACGCCACCATGCCGGCCTACGTGGTGCAGCGCGTGACAAGTACGCTGAACGAGGCACACAAGCCGTTGAAGGATTCGCGCATCGGCGTCATCGGAGTCGCCTACAAGAAGAACACTTCGGATGTGCGTGAGTCTCCGGCCCTGACCATCATCGAGTCGCTGCTCGAGAGCGGTGCCCGCGTGACGTACCACGACTCCCACGTCCCCAAGCTCAGGCTCGAACCCGAAGCGCTGGAGTCGAACCCGCTGACCGCGTCGTACCTCAGCAGCCAGGACTGCGTGCTGATCCTTGCGGACCACGACGACATCGACTGGACACTCATTCGTTCCAGCGCGAAGATGGTGGTCGATACACGGAACGCGCTACGGCGGCCGGCGCCGATCGCAGGCCCGAGGAGGTAGGTTGCGAATCGGTCTGCTGTCGCAGTGGTACGACCCGGAACCGACGCCAACGCCGTCGGCTCTGGCGTGTGAACTGCAGCGACGTGAGCATTCGGTAAAGGTCCTCACCGGGTACCCCAACTATCCGGCGGGCCGTCTCTACGACGGCTACCGAATGCGGTGGCGTGAGGATGCGCTCGTCGCCGGGATTCCAGTCAGACGGGTCGCCCTCTATCCAAACCACGGGCCATCGAAGGCGGGGATTCTGACCAACTACGGAAGCTTTGCGATCTCAGCTTCATGTTTCGGGGCCAGCTGGTTCAAGGACGTCGAAGCGTTGTGGGTGTACAACTCGCCCCCCACGGTTGGACTGCCAACCTGGCTCATAAAGTCCCGCTACCGCCCTCGGGTGGTGATGCACCTCATGGATCTGTGGCCGGAAAGCCTGCAGGCCAGCGGGTACGGGGGTTCGATGCTGAGTTGGGCTGCCGTCGCCAGAGGAGTTGATCGCTGGCTCGCCATGACTTACGACGTCGTCGACTCCATCGCGTGCACATCACGCACCCAGATGACGCTCCTGGCTGACCGCGGTGTCCCCCGTGGCAAGCTGTCGTACATCCCCATCTGGGCGGATGAGTCGGTGTTTCGCCCGATTCAAAGCGACGGCGCTCTAGCAGCGACGCTGGGAGTGACCGGCAAATTTGTCCTCCTGTACGCTGGCGCAATTGGCGAACCACAGGGCCTCGACTTCCTCACCGATGTGTGCGCAAGTCTCTCCAACGAACCCCGATTTCATTGCCTGATCGCCGGTAGCGGTCAGGCGGAGCCGCGCCTGCGCCGGCTGGCCGAGCAGAGGGACGCCAAGAACATCTCCTTCCTCGGTCGCCGGCCTCTGAAGGAAATGGCTCAACTGATGGCACTCGGAGACATTCACCTCGTCAGCCTTCGATCCGATCCTCTTGCGGAGATCGCGATGCCGGGAAAGGTATCCGCAACTCTGGCAGCCGGCAAACCGATGATCGTGGCTGCCGCTGGCGACGCCGCCCGCGTGGTTGCCGAGGCCGGTGCCGGCTGGACGTGTGAACCCGGCAACGGCCCTCAGCTGGAGAGTGCAATCCGAACGGCTTTGGCGACAGATGCCGCCGTTCTCCAGGCGATGGGACGTAACGGCAGGCAGGCCTACGAGTCGGACTTCAGCGTGGGTGTCGCGGCGACCCGCCTGGAGCACCTCCTGTCCGGCCGTGTGGCGGAGGAAGTTGATGTCGCCTGAATTTGAGAACCAGACAGTTCTGGTAACTGGGGGCACCGGCTCCTTCGGTTCCACCATCGTTCGTCACATGCTCTCGCGCAAAGTGAGGGAGATTCGAATTCTGAGTCGGGATGAGGCGAAGCAGGATATCCTCCGTCGCCAGCTTGGGGACCAGCGCGTCCGTTTTTATGTCGGGGACGTTCGCGATTATGCCAGCGTGGCTGATGCGATGCGTCGGGTGGACCTTGTTTTTCATGCTGCTGCCCTCAAACAGGTTCCGTCCTGCGAATTCTTCCCGGACCAGGCGGTTCGCACCAACATCACCGGCAGCGCCAACGTCATCACCGCAGCCGCCGCTGCCGGCACGCGTTCGGTGGTCTGTCTGAGCACTGACAAGGCCGTCTACCCGGTCAACGCGATGGGCATGACCAAAGCATTGATGGAGAAGACCGTCCACGCTTTTGTCCGCAACAATCCCGACTCCGAAATGAGGGTCTCCATCGTCCGCTACGGCAATGTCCTTTACTCGCGCGGATCCGTTCTGCCTCTCTTCGTCGAACAATTGCGAGCCGGTCGGCCAATGACCATCACCGATCCCGGCATGACTCGCTTTCTAATGTCTCTCGCGGATTCGGTCGATCTGGTCGAATATGCCCTCGAGAATGCGGTCAGTGGCGATACCTACGTACGTAAGGCGCCGGCCTGCACCGTGCGCGATCTGGCAATCGCGCTCGCCAACGTGCTGGGCGTGGAACCCAGGGTCTCTACGATCGGCACTCGCCATGGCGAAAAGCTCTTCGAAACGCTGGTCAGCCGTGAGGAGATGGCGAAGGCCGAGGACTGTGGCGAGTATTTGAGGGTCCCGCTCGACACCCGCTCCCTGGACTACGGACTGTTTTTTGAAGAGGGGGATCCCATACGGGCGGAGGTGGACGACTACACCTCTCACAACACGACGCGCCTCGATGTAGCGGGCGTTGCGCGTCTGCTCGCTGAGCTGTCCGAGCTGAAGGCGGACAAGGCATTGTTCAACTGAGGATCGCGATCACCGGCGCCGACGGGTTCCTTGGCTGGCATGCGCTCTGCGCCATGCGAACCCGGGAGGACGACCTGGTGGTGCCGGTGGGCCGGGAGGTGTGGGCTGACACCGCCCGGCGCGATTCCGCCCTGTCCGGCACGGACGCGGTTCTCCACTTTGCCGGCGTGAACCGGGCAGCGAACGAGTCGCTGCTGCAGCAGAACGTCGGTCTTGCCGAGCAACTCACTGAGTCCCTGGATCGGAGTGGGAGCCGCCCCTTCATCCTCTATGCAAATTCAACCCAGTCAGGTAATCCATCGCCGTTTGGACAGGCAAAGGAACAGGCGGCGGAGCACCTCAGGGCTTGGGGCAAGACCAATGGGGCCCCGGTTGCCGACCTTCGCCTGCCCAACCTGTTCGGCGAGCATGGCCGACCCCACTACAACTCCGTGGTGGCAACCTTCTGCCATCTTCTGGCCAGCGGCGGTGAGCCGGAGATAATCGAAGACCGTACGATTTCGCTGCTCCACGTCCAGGACGCTCTCGATGGGTTGCTCCGACTCCTGGACGACCCCTCCGACCTGGTCCTCGCACCGGAAGGCAGGCCGATGGCCGTATCTGAGCTGAGGCGGCAACTGACCAGATTCCGCGAGATTTACAAGGCAGGTGAAATTCCTGACATTCGCAGCTCCTTCGATCGAGCTCTGTTCAACACCTACCGTTCCTTCTGCTTTCCAAGTCAGTTCCCGATCATTCCTCAGCTCCGGTCTGACGCAAGGGGCGAACTATTTGAATGCATTCGCGCCCACGGGAGCGAGTGTCAATTGTTCTGTTCGACGACCCACCCCGGAGTGACTCGCGGCAATCACTTCCACCGCCGCAAGGTCGAGAGGTTCATGGTGCTGCAGGGGTCAGCTGCAATCTCCCTTCGAAGACTCGGGCACACTGAGGTCATCGTCTTTGATGTCTCCGGCGACAGCCCGGTCGCAATTGACATTCCCACGC
>CAXMLP010000370.1:0-2271 GCA_964194225.1 uncultured bacterium
GCACTGGCCAGTGCAGTAGTTGTGGCTTGCGTAGCCAGGCGTGCCGTTCAGGGTGTCCGACAGCCTCTTCCAGGTGAAGGGAGGGCCGTCGTCCAGGTTGTCATTCCGCCAGAAGCTGCTCGCCGGCGATGCCGGTGTGCCCACCGCGCCGTCGCCCACGTAGCCGCGAGTGTGGCCGTCCTTCACCGTCAGGGCGAATTCAGTCCGATTCACGTTGATCGCGCTGCCAGGAACGAACACCTGCTGGAATGCTGAATTGTTGTCACCACTCCGCCAGAGGCCCATTCCGAAGGCTGCCGCGTACACCGTCTGCGGATTCTGGGGATCGAGCTCCAGCTTGTTCACTCCGCGGAGAGCAATCGCGGGGTCGGGCGCCCATATCTGGGTGAAGGTATTTCCGCCATCTGACGAAGCGAAAACTCCCATGGGAGGCGCATCAGGAGGCGTGATGGACCCGCCGGTGACCGACGAGACTCCGCGAATCGCGCGGGCGGTGCTGATGTAGATCTGGTTCGGGTTGGTGGGGTCAACCGCGATCGAGCTGATCGCCCGCTCCCTCGCAATGTCATAACTGCCCGGCACGAGGGTCCAGCTGTCGCCCCCGTTGGTGGATTTGTACAAACCGAGGCCCGCCTCCGAGTCGCCCGAGGCATTTGGCTCACCGGTGCCGGCGTAGAGGACTCCGCCCCGGGTCAGAAGCAACGAGCCGATTGCGTTGGTGGGCAATCCCTTCGACTTGGAGGACCAGGTCGGGGTGCCCGCCAGGGCGTTGTCGGTGCGCCAGACCCCGCCGCCGGCGGCGCCCGACCATAGCTGGCACTTGCTCTCGTTGCACGTTGGGCCAATCGCCAGCGAGGTGACACGGCCAGACTCGACTTCGTCAGCGCCAGTGAAGCTGAGAACACCTGGCTGCTTCGCGATGCTGGGCCCCAAAAGACTCCATTGGGGACGGGACTTGTTCTTGTCCTGAGTGTGCTGCTCGCCTGCCGCGAAGCCCGCCTGGGCCCCCTGGGTCTGGGCGAGCGGAACCGTGTCCAGTGGGAGCGCGCGGTTGACCGCCTGCTCCTCGGCGAGGCCCTGGGGGCCGCGGTTACCCTCGCCGCGCTGGCCCACGACCTGGGCCGAGTTGTTGGCATCCGCCTCGCCCTTGTGCTGCGCTGCGATCCCCGCGCCGCCGGGGTGGAAGCGGGGCGAGGCCGTCCTCGCCAGGGCCGTCAGGGCCAACGCCGCGGCAAGGATGGCGACCAGGACGACCAACGCCAATATTCGAGCTGGCCCCACGACAGGCCGAAAAGTCCTATGCAAGTGAAATCCCCCCCAGTTTCCCGGCCTTGAGCCGAGTTGCTGAAAAGTACCCACTCAGACCCCGATCCGTCAAGTCGACCCTCTCGGGACAAGGGTGGAAATCGTCGGAATCGGGTGTAACCTCATCGTCGA
This sequence comes from uncultured bacterium, assembly GCA_964194225.1. Taxonomy (GTDB): domain Bacteria; phylum Chloroflexota; class Dormibacteria; order Dormibacterales; family Dormibacteraceae; genus CAXMLP01. The sequence continues at coordinate 1,438 of CAXMLP010000370.1, forward strand.
ATGCTTCGATCACTTGTCGCCGGCGGCGTGCTTGCCCTCTGTCTGACCACCGCCTGCGGAACGAATGACGCGGCCGCGCCCGCGAGCGGCCAGCCGGCCGCCGCCCCGGGCGCGCCGGGCGCCCCCGCCCGCGTCGAGTTCGCTCCCATCCCCAAGCCAGCCGACGCAGCCACCACGCAGCCCGGCTACCCGGCCGCTCCCGCCAAGGCCGCTCCTGCCGAAACGCCGAAAGGCGGGGAAACTCCGGCTCCGGCCGGCGACCCGGGCAACTACCTGGCGCCGGTGGAGGGTATTCCCGAGGCTCCCCCCGCCGCCCGGATCTACTCCCCGCCCGGACCCAATGGCAAGCGACCGCCGCCCGTCGTGCCTGCCAACCCCTGATTCAGGTCGACGTATCCCGTCGCCGGGGACAGGGCGGCTTGCACGATACGTTCGGCGCCGACCATAGAAGTCTTCGAACTCAGCCGGTTGGCTTCGTCAACTCAGCCAAACTAGTGGCCATATGGTGATGACAGCGACGAAGACGAAGTGGGTCTACCTCTTCCGCGAGGGGTCGGGCGACCAGAAGGATCTGCTCGGCGGCAAGGGCGCCGGCGTCGCGGAAATGACGCGGGCCGGGATGCCCGTTCCGCCCGGTTTCACGATCACAACCGAGGCCTGCCGGCAGTACTACGCGGACGGACGAAAGTTTCCCCAGGGCCTCTGGGAGCAGGCGCAGGAAGCGCTCAAGGATGTCGAGAAGGCCACCGGCAAGGGCTTCGGCGACGCCAATAACCCGCTCTTGGTCAGCGTCCGCTCGGGCGCCAAGTTCTCGATGCCGGGGATGATGGACAC
>CAXMLP010000371.1:0-4793 GCA_964194225.1 uncultured bacterium
AAGATGTCCAAGTCGCTCGGCAACCTGATCAACGTGCAGCAATGCCTCGCCGTCGCCCGACCGGCCGCCGTGAGGCTTTACCTCGCGTCCCATCGATACCGGCGCGATTGGAACTTCCAGTGGAGCGGGTTGGCAGCCGCGGAGACGCTGGCCGCCAGAGTGGCCGAGCTGAGCCCTCGGGGCACGCCCGGCGGCAGCCTGGCCGCCTTCAAGGCGGCGCTGGCCGACGACCTCGATACACCGACGGCACTGCGGTTTCTGCGTCGGGCGGTCAGGCAGCGCGATGGCGCCGCCGCCCACGCCATGGTTGCGATTCTGGCCGGGTCCGCCTCGCTGGCCCCTCAGGCGTCGACCTCCGCCAGGTAGGCACCACAGTCGGGACATTCTCGGTTGGCCCCGACCTCGACCAGCGATTCGCAGACCGGGCAGAGGATCTCGTCCAGCGTTTCGGGGAGGTCGGCCTCGCGCTCGGCCTGAATCTCGACGGGAACAGCGCCAAGGTCCAGGGCGGGACTGCCGCAACCGAGGCACATGTAGTTCGCCTGGAGGACCTGGTGGTCCAGGTAAGCGCCCCCGGCATCGACGTCGACCTCGGCGAAGAGGGCCCGGAAGAGGGACCCTCCGCAGCGGCTTGAACAGACGAGGAGCATTCCGGGCCTCAAGTTAGCGGCTCATGCGAGACTGGCGCGGAATGCGAGGGTTCGTCGTCGGACTGCTGCTCATCCCCGCCCTGGTGATCACAGCGCTCTCCTTCCGTCCCGGCGGCCTTCGCAAACAGCTCCGGGCCGCCGGCCGTCGGCTCCGCCTGGTTCTGGCGCTCGCGGGTATCTACCTGGTCGGAAGCGCGGTGCTGCGTCTCTCCGGCGGTTCCTGGAAGGAATTCGGCCCGCCTGTCCTGGCGCTGGTGCTGGCCGTGGTCTTCCTGGCGCTAGCCCAGGACCGCGACCTCGGAGCGGAGACCTAGCCGGGCCCAGATCACGACTAGGCCGGCCACCGCGAGCAACCCCATCACCAGCCAGGCGGCCGGCCCGCCGATCGCGGCGCCGATCAGAGACCCGCCACCGGCCCCCGCGGCAAACCCGGCGAAGATGAGGCCGAAGGCGGCATTGGGGGCATCCGGCGCGGCGTCCTGGGCGAGCCGGCTGACGACACCGGCGGGTGCTCCGAAGCCGACTCCGGCGATCAGCGCCGCCGCCACAAATGCCACGCCGCCCGGATGGAGGTAGAGCGTGAGCGCCGCCCCGCCGTCCAGCAACAGCATGGCCAACAACACCCGGTCCACCCCCACCCGGTCGGAGAGCGCGCCGCCGGCGACGCGGCCGATCGCATTGCCGACGGCGACCGCCGTGATCGCCGTCGTCGCCAGCGCCGCCGCGAGGAGCAGATTGCGCGCGTAGCCGGCGGCGTGCACGAATGCATAGGCGCCCAGTGGAGTGGAGGTCACCTCGAGAAGGATGGCGGTGAAGAGCGGCGGCCGGCGCAGCAGCGTTGCCGCTGATGGCCGGCGCGGTTCATCGGCAGCTGCAGTTCGCGGCGCCGGTATCGAGGGCATCAGGGAGAGGGTCGCCGCCGCAATCACGATCATCACGGCACCGATGCTGCGGAGCGCGGCTAGCCAGCCCAGGCTGCCGGCAAGCAAGCTGATGACGGGCACCTGGATCGGCGCTGCCACCGCGTAGGCGCCGGTCACAAGGCCGCCCGAGGCTCCGTCGCGGCCGGGCATCGCGTGCCGCCCGGCAGCGATGCTGCCCGCCAGCCCCAGCCCGCCACCGAAGCCCAGCCCGAGCATCGAGTAGAGGAACACGAAGGCAGGGCCGCTCGGCACGCTGAGTGCCGCCAGCAGTCCTAACGTCATCAACCCGAGCCCTGCCCAGCAAAGGCGGCGCGGCGGCAGGCGGTCGGCCAGCCGGCCGCCGATCAAGATGCCGGTTCCGTAGCCGAACGGGGTGGCACTGAAAACGGCGCTGATCAGGAGGCCGGACCAGTGTAGGTCGTGCTGAATGAAGGGCGCGACCGCTCCCCACGAATAGACCAACCCGAAAGCGAACTGGAGGGGCAGGGCGCCAAGCAGGATGCGGCTCGTCTGCCTCCGGGACCCCACCTCCATCTGAGCCACGCCTGGACAACCCTACCCGGCCCGCGCCCGCCACCTTTTCCTGCCGTGATCTAGCCGGGCCGTTTCCAGAGATGTTGCGAGGGGATCCCCAGCGCGTGATTGAACTTGCTCGATGAATTCTCCCAGGCGATGATCATGGTCAGTTCCACCAGGGCGTCGTCGTCGAAATGGCGGCGAAGTCGCCCGAACAGCTCATCCCCGATCTCGCGGTCCGGGTACGTCATCGCGTCGGCGTACTCCAGGGCAGCCCGCTCCCGCTCGTCGAACAGTGGGCTGGTCGTGAATTCGTGGAGCGCCTCCAGCTTGTCGTCCGGGATTCCCGCGCGGCTGCCCACGGCAGCATTGATGTCCTGTCAAAAGGGGCAGCCATTGATGATCGCGACGCGGCGGTTGAGGAGCGCCTGGAGCGTCTCATCGACGAGCCCCGACGCCGCGATGCCCCCCCACATTGCCCGCACCGCTCGAAAGATCGACGGACGCCGGGCGTAGACCAGGTGGTTGAGCAGTGGCGCTCCCCACACCTCGGTCTGCTGCTCGAGCACTGCGCTGACCGGCGGGACCGCGCCGGCGGGGTCGATCGGGTCGATTCTCATTGGGTGACCTTGGCAGTCAGGGCAGGCGTGAGTTGAGACGCTCCATCGCGAGCGCCAGCAGGGATTCGGCGGTGATCTTCCAGTCGCGCGTCTGCGACCACATCAGCGTCATGGCGCGGCCCGCCAGGTTGACCGACTCGTAGACGGGAAAGCGCTGGAGGGTGGCTTCTGGCCGCAGCTCGCGGTAGCGGTCGAGGAAGACCTTTCGATTCTCCTCGGCGGCCACCGACTGTTCCCAGCTCTTCGGCATCGAGGGAATGACGTAGGCCGCGAACTTGCCGAGGTCGAAGCTGGTCTCGGCCATCGCGAAGAAGTCGAAGTCGATCAGGCTGAACTGCTCTCCGTCATGGAGGAGCTGGTCGTACTTGTAGTCGCCGTGGGTGGGAAGCTGCTCCTCAGCGGGCAGCTTGCGCAGTTTGTCGCGAACATGCTGCACGAACTCACGGAGTAGGAAGTACCCCCTCGGATGGACGAGCGCGAACTGGTCGACCACCTTGTCGAGACGGGCTATCTCGTTCTCCAGGGGGTGGTTTTGCAGGGTCGGAATGCCCGAGCGGTGAGTCGCGGCGAGTGCCTCGGCGGCAAACACCATCCCCGCCCTGAATTCCGGCTTGGTCCGATCCGAGTCGAGGACGGTGCCGGGAACCGAGCTCTGCAGGTAGAGGCCGAGCTCCGGGTAGTAACCGAGCGGCTTGGGCACCCGGAGCAGGCCGCCGGACGCCTCTGCGGTTCGCCACAGCTCCTCCATCACGCGATGGCTCTCGGCGCCGCGGTTGCCGTTCTGCACCTTTCCATAAACGGTCACCGGCTCATCGCCGTGGTCGGTGACCGCGTCGTACCGCAGGATGCAGGCGATCTCGGGCAGGTAGCGGGCCAGTTCGACCTTCACCTCGAGGACGTTGCCCCGCCCGTAGACGATCTTCTGCTTGTGGTTCTGGAAGATCCGGCGCATCGCCTCCGGATCTGCCGCGCGGACCAGGCCGGGGAGGTTGGGGTCGAACGGGTAGAGCCAGAAGACATGCTGGGTCTCATCGAAGACCACGGGCCACCCGAGGTCGTTAAGGGGGTCGCAGCGACGGCCCTCGCCGCGCGCGACGACCCTCTCCCGGAAGCCCTTCCAGTAGTCGGAGTCGAAGACCCCGCGGGCGACGAGGCGCAGCTCGCGCTGGTCGCTCCAGGTCGGCTGCGCGAGCTCCGAGCCAGACGCGACTTCGTCCGCGCCACTCCGCCCGCCGGTCTCCGGGGCGCCGCTGGGCGGGGAGGCGTCAGCCGCTCGGTCGGCGGTTTCCGAGCTCTCCAGAACGGGATCCTCGTCGGGTTCGGGGAAGACCAGGTCACCCCGGCCTAGCACCACCCGGTAGGACGCCCAGTAGGCGTGGGGAGGCTCCAACCTGACCGATTTGCGGCGGATCTTTACCAGGTTCCAGTCCGTGTCGGGGAGCAAATTGTCCTCCACGAAACTCGCAACCGCGTCGTGGCCCGTCACTTCCTTTATCTTGCTCAGGGGGATCACAGCGTCATTGTCTCTAATCTGTCTCTAATCTGCCTTTCAGCTGTACGAAGATTGACAGGGTTTGGTGGACGTGATATGTAGTATCCACTATCACATTCTGCCCCAGTGATTTAAAGGGGCAAATTCATGACGGAGGTGTTCGGGTGGATGTAGATGACGTCTTGGAGATCAGGCGTCGTCCGCTTGCATTCCGGGTCGCGCTCTGGTTTTTCGTCGCCTTCTGTGCGGCGATCCTCATCGTCAGTCGTACGCAGCCGGCTCTTGCTTCTGATCTGAAGGGGCTTTCCTCTTCCTCCAGCAGCACGACCACGCAGACGAGCAGCGATCAGACCCAGCAGAGCAACACGGACGGCAGCGGAACTGGTAAGAAGAAGGACGGCGGCAAGAAGGAGGCGGCCCCGGCGGTCGGCCGAAATGCTGACGTCGCGACCACGGAGTCGGATGGGGAGGGGGATCACCACAAGGACGATCCCAACAATGACAACGCGAACGGCAGCGTAGCCAACGAAACGGCCGGAACCAACCATCAGTCGAAGGACGTCAGCCAGAGCGCCGGCAATGCCGACGTGAC
>CAXMLP010000372.1:0-8491 GCA_964194225.1 uncultured bacterium
CTCAACCTTGGCAAGGTTGCGCTCTACCAAATGAGCTACTCCCGCATCCCCGGAGCGAAAAATGGTACCCGCATATTCGGCGGATGGAGCGGGTGACGGGAATCGAACCCGTGTAAATAGCTTGGAAGGCTATCGCACTACCATTGTGCTACACCCGCGCGTGGCTCGATTCTGGTGGCCCGTGCGGGCTTCGAACCCGCGATCTCCGGCTTGAAAGGCCGGCGTCCTAGTCCACTAGACGAACGGGCCGCCCGTATTCAATTGTCGGCGCCGGCAAGCTCGGGGCGGCAACCGCCGAGTCAGCGCCTAAGGATAGGTGATGCCGCTCGGCACCCGTCCTCCCCTTCGGGCCACTCCGAGAATGAATTCAAACTGGCGCTAAAAGAGGTCGGACCTGCCTGATAATGCGGGCGCCGGTTTTTCGCAAGCAATGCACGACACATCCAGCACTCCCAATCAGCCCTCGCCCAGCGATGTTCTGACCTCGCTTCGTGAGCTCGATGGCCGCTTCAGGGCCGGCCGCAGCCTGCCCGGGGGACCTGATCCACGGCTCGTGGCGGCCGATGTTCGCAGGTTGCTGGCTCACCTATTCGAGTTGGCCGGCCACCTCCCCGACGAGGTTGGCGGAGCCGGCGAGCACCGGCTGGCGGCCGCCGTCGTGCTCGATCCGAGCATCGGCGTCCGCCTTGGCGCCGCGCTCCCGGCGAGCGGATTGGACCAGGTGGCGGCGGTGATGTCCCACGCTGCCCTTGCGGCCCGGCAGGGATGGCTGCGGGGAGCCGCCTCGGAAGAGGGCCTGCCACAGCACGCCGATGCCGCAGCCCGCGCGAATTCAATCGTGGCCAGCCTGGGCAAGGTCGTCTTCAGCCTCGCCCGCCTTGACGCTGAGGCGATTCAAACCGCCGCAGCACCGGCGGCGGAGGAGCTGCTCGAGCTGCTCGCCAACCTCTACTCGGCGGGGGCGGACTGGGGCGGTCTGGCCGCCTCTCGAGCCGCGCGGTCGTGCCTTCGGTCGGATCTCCAACCGGAGCCCGGGCTCGCTCCGATGGTCGCTGAGCTCCTCGAAGCCGGCTGCACGCTGGCCGGAGCACCCGCCGCGCTGGAGGCCACCACTCCTCCCCAGGGAGCGTCCAGAGAGCGCCGGGCGGTCAGCCGCGAGGCGCGGACCACCAACCTCAACCGTGCCCTTCTCCGCCGTCTGTTGCTGCACAACCTGAGCTCGGGCAAGCCCGCCTGGCCGGCCGACCTGGCTCGCCGGCTCGGCGTCCGCCGGGAACAGTTGGTCGCCGAGATCCATGTTCTCTCCGCGGCGGGGCTGGTCGATACAGCTGGTCTCGAGTCTCCGGACACCGGCGGTGCGGTGATCCTGAACCGCCGGGGGATCGCCCGCTACATGTTCGGTGACGACCTCCGGACGCGCTTCGAGGGGGCCATGCCCGTGAGCGTGCCGGAGTACCGGGACATGGTCGGGTTCGGCGCCTCCCATCCCCCCACCCTCGACGAATTGAGGAGGAGACTGGAGCAGGTCGAGCTGCCGGATGGCGCGATCGAGCAGCTGCAGATGGCGCTCGCCGCGCGCAGCCCGCTGCTGCTTTACGGTCCGCCCGGCAACGGCAAGACGATGTTGGCCAGGCTGTTGGTCAAGGTGCTGCGCCCGACGGCGATGATCCCCGTCGCGGTCGAGAGCGAGGGCCTGGTGGTGCGCATCTTCGATGAGCGGACTCATCGCCTGGCGGGCGAACAGCCGGCGGATCCCCGCTGGCGCCGGGTCGCCGCCCCGCTGGTGGAGCTGGGCGAGGACTGCCACGTGGATATGCTCGATGCCTCGCTGGACGGCGGGACCCAGACGTATCACCTGACCCCCGCGCTGCTCTCCTCACGTGGTGTCCTGCTCATCGACGACCTTGGCCTGCAGGCGATTCCCCCCGGCCAGGTTCTCGACCGCCTGCTTCCCGCCGCCGAACGAGGCGAGATCTCAGTTCGCCTCCCGGGGACCCGGCGCCGCATCGTCCTCCCCTTCACGCCCCAGGTTGTCATGGCCACCTCCCTGCAGCCGGCCGAGTTCCTGAGCCCCGGGCAGCTGCGCCGGATCGGTCACAAGCTGCTTCTCCCCGACCTCAATACGGAGGCCTTCACTCGGGTCTTCGAGCGGGAGCGGCGCCGTCTGGAGATTCCCGAGAGCCCGACCCTGACCGAGCTCTTCCATCACGTCACCAGGAGCCGGCCGGCGTCGGGGGTCTACGCGGTCGAGCTGCTGCGCCGGGTCCGGGACTTCCTTCGGGTGCGGGGCAGGGGACCCGCCGTCGACAAGGACCTCGCCGAGGCAGCCTGGCGCTCCATCTACACCGAGCCGTGAGCGTCTCCGACACCTGGCCGATGCGACGGCCAAGGCCGCGGCCCGCCTTCCGCCTACCTAGAGCGCTGCTCCTCGGCGCCTGGCCGCTGCTGGCCGGTGTGGGCCTGACGACGCTGCTCGTGGCTGTGGAGCTGCTCAGAGGGCGGGCCAGCCTGGACGCCATCGCCGTCGCGCCGCGGCTATTCGCCGAGCGGTTCATCGATCTGCCGCTGGCTCCCCATTCGACACCCCTCCAGCTGGGAGGTGGACCCCTCCTGGTCTTCCTGGGAGTCACCATCGCAGCCGCCCTGTCCGGCCGCCGTCTCTTCATGGAAAAGCCCGGGCAGCAGCCCGCGCTGACTGTCGCGCTGGCCGGGTTGCCCTTTCTGCTGGCCTGCCTCGCGCTCGCCGCGGCCGACTCGGCGGACGCCCCGGCCGGGCCCCTGGCAGCCGTGCTGCGTCCCCTGGTCCCCGCGCTCTGGGTCGCCGGGGCGCTGGCCGGCGGTACCGCCTGGCAGTCGGCCCTAATGGGCCGCCGCCGCCGGCAGGTGAGCGCAGCGAGGGGATTCGCGGCGGGAGCTCTGGGCGCGGCGGTGGCCCTCGCCGCCCTGGCGGCCATCACCTTCGGGTCGGCGGCTGCGCAGATGGCCCGCCAGCCTCGGAGTGGCCAGGCCTGGGTGGGGTCCCTGGCGTGGCTAATGGATTCACCGAACGCCGGCGGGGCCCTGTTGGCCTCGAACCGTCACGGGCTCGGCGGTGGCGTGAGCGACGCCACCGCCCTCCTGGTTGTGCTGGCCGTCCTGGTCATCGCCGGCCTGTGCGGCGCCATCTTCCTTCTGACGACCGGGCCGCTCGAAGTGGCGGCGTTCATCGCCACCTTCACGACCCTCCTCGCCGTCATGGCTGTCGGCTCCCGGCCGCAGTCCGGCAGCGTCGCGGCGATCTTTGCAGCCCAGCTGCCCTTTCTGCTCTTCGCGGCCGCTGCCGCGGGCCTGGCGGGGCCCGCTCTGGCCAGTCTGCCCGGCGCCGGGCGGGTTCGCACGTGGCGTCCCCTGCAGGCTTTCGGAGACCGGCTCCCGCCCCCCGTCGCCTCGCCCATCGGCGCGGGCCCTGTACGGCTCCAGCCCGGTTGGCGACCGCTCGCGCTGGTGGCGACCGCCGCCCTGCTCGCCGAGGCCGGCCTGCTCCTCACGACCTCACACGTCCCGCCGGCGCGTCCACTGGCGCCCGAGCCCCCCTCCCCGCTCCAGCTAGTGGCCCAGCGGTACCTTGCCGCCAGCGCTCGCGGCGATGCGGCGGCGGCGTGGGCGGAGATAGTGGTCGACGAGCCGCCCGGCGAGAGTGGAGCGGTGCGGCTGGTCGACGCAAAGGCTCTCGCGGCGATGTACGCCAATCCCGGCGCCCGGGGCGAGGAGCCTGTGAAACTGCACCTGCTGACCAGGCGGGTCGCCGGCCAGGACGTCGCCGCCGAGTTCAGCGCCGGCCCTCATGGGGAGCGCCGCCCGGCCCTGATCCTTCGCAAGGTCCCCGCCAACGTTTGGAAGGTGGTCATCCGGGCGGGCACGGCCGAGATCGCGCTGGCCCAACCCGCACCGCTGGCTTTCGACGGCATCCCCCTGCCCGCCCGGCAGTCCTACCGCCTGCTTGCCCTGCCGGGACCGCACGTCGTGTCGGCGGGTGACGGGCGCGTGCAGCGGGCCGAGACATCGAGCGTTCAGGTGGGCAGCGCCACCACCGTCCGGCTGCAGCTGGCACCCACCTTCACAGCCGAAGCCACCGCCTCTGCGAACCGCCTCGTCAACTCGGCCCTGACAGCCTGTGCGGCATCTGCCGCCGCGGCCCCCGCCGGCTGCCTCCAGTCAGCCCCGGTTCCGGCGCCCGTCACCTGGCGGCTGGTGGGGGACCCGGCGGCGACGCTCTCTCCCAGCGGCAGCCTGGAGCAGGGTTTCATTGCCATCGGCAGGTACCAGTACATCGCCGCCTACCGCGTCCACGTCCCGGAGGGGATCGCCCACGCCGCCGCGACCGGAGCCTACCGGCTGCCGCTGCGTTGGACCGAGGCCGGGTTCGTCACCGCGGGTGGGCTCGACAGTCCGCCGGCGGTGCCGGCCGCCCGGCCAGCCGCCGACGAGCCGGGTCTGCACCGGGCAGTCACCGCCGGCCTCCAGGGCTGCGCAGCCGCGACCCTGCTGCGGCCTCCCGACTGCCCCAACGGGCTGCCCAGCACTCGCTTCGTGACTCCGGTGAGCTGGCGCCTCCTGAGCGACCCCGCGGCGCAGGCGGCGGCGGAGTTCGACCCCGCCTCGGGAGAGTTCCACGTCACGGGAACCTTCCAGATGGCGGCCACCTACACCGAGGGCGGCCTGCGTAAGAGCGGGATCATCAGCTCCGGCAACTATCGGGCGACCCTGCTGTGGGACGGCACGGCGCCAGTCCTGGTGGACATCCGAGCCACCCAGTAGTCGGAGAGGGTTGGTGGGCGGCGACGGGATCGAACCGCCGACCTCTAGCATGTCAAGCTAGCGCTCTCCCATCTGAGCTAGCCGCCCGGCTCCGCCGCGACGTCCTATTCTAACCAGCGTGACCTCAACCATCGGCACCTCCATGCGCCGTCGCGAGGACCCACGCCTGATCACCGGGAAGGGCCGCTACGCCGGGGACATCGTTCCCTCCCCGAATTCAGCGCAAGTGGCTCACCTCGTGTTCGTCCGCTCCCCGATGCCCCACGCCAAGGTGACCTCGATTGATGTCGCGGCCGCCCGCGCGATGCCCGGGGTGCTCGCCGTCTGGATCGCCGCCGATCTCCCTGAAGCCGCTCGCGCGATGTCCGAATGGCTGCCGCGGGGGATCACTCCTCGGCCCCGCGCCATCCTCGCCCAGGGCGAGGTCAACTACGTCGGGGAGGCGGTCGCGGCGGTCGTCGCGGAGACTCCGTACCAGGCGGCGGACGCGGCCGAGGCTGTCTTCGTCGACTACGAGCCCCTGGCCGGCGTGGGCAACCTGGAAGCGGCGCTAGCGCCCGGTGCACCCGCCGTCCATGAGGGCGCCACCGACAACCTGGCCGGCGGCTATGAGCGCACCTTCGGCGACGTCGAGGCTGCCTTCTCGGGGGCCGCGGTCGTCGTTCGGGATACCTTCCGGGTTGCCCGGATCGCCGGCTCTGCGATGGAGCCCCGGGCCGTGACCGCCGATTCCGACGGGAGCCGGCTACGGGTCTGGACCTCCACTCAGCACACGTTCGGCGTGCGCAACCGGCTGGTCGACCTGCTCGGACTGGACAAGGCCCAGGTGGAGGTCCTCGCCGAGGACGTGGGCGGTGGCTTCGGACCCAAGGCGCAGGTGTACCCGGAGGAGATCGTCTGCGGATTCGCGGCCCTTCAGCTCAAGCGGCCGGTGCGCTGGGTGGCGACGCGGAGCGAGGACACCGCCACCACGGTCCAGGCTCACGGTTCGCGATTCGAGGTGGAGCTGGCGGCGGAGGCCGACGGCCGCATCCGCGGCCTGCGGGGCCGGATGTGGCACGACATCGGCGCCTACCCGGCGGCCGGGCCCGCCCAGCCTGGCCTGATGATCGCGCACATGCTCTCGGCCTACCGCCTCCCGGCGATGAAGTTCGAGGCGCTCCTGGTGCACACCAATGCCTCGTCCACCGGGTTCGTCCGGGGCGGGGGCCGGCCGATCGGGAACTTCGTGATCGAGCGGATGATGGACCGGCTGGCGCGGGAGCTGAAGCTCGATCCCGCCGAGCTGCGCCGGCGCAACCTGGTGCAGGCTGCCGAGATGCCCTTCGACACCGGTTTTCCAGCCGGGCGCGAGACCGTGATCTACGACTCCGGCGACTATCCCAAGATGCTCGCCTCGGCGCTCGAGGCCGTCGGCTATGAGGCAATCCGCGCCCGCCAGCAGGCCAGATCGGACGGCGATGGGGCCGGCCGGCTGATCGGGGTCGGGATCGCCTGCTGCGTCGAGTCGAGCGGTTTCGGCAGCGAGCAGGCCCGGGTGCGGGTCGAGCGCGATGGCATCGCCCGCCTCTTCATCGGCTCGACACCGCAGGGCCAGAGTCATGTGACAACCGCTGCCCAGGTGCTCGCCGAGCGGCTGGATTGGCCGATCGAACGCGTCGCAGTTGTCGCTGGTGACACGCGCGCTCTCGAGCACGGGGAGATGACGGCCGGGAGCCGGACCGCGGTCCAGGTCGGCAACGCCACCGCGATGGTGGGCAGGTCAGCTCGGCAGTGGCTTTTGGACCACGCCGCCGAGCGCCTCGAGGCCGACCCGGCGGACCTCGTGATGGCCGATGGCGTCATCAGCGTGAAGGGCGCTCCAGGCAGCTCCATCAGGGCTGAGGAGGTCGTGCCGGAGGCCGGCCTGGAGGTGATCGAGAGCTTCCAGCCGCCGCTGCCGAACGCCTATTCGAGCGGCTGCCATGTCGCCGTCGTCGCCGTCGATCCCCAGACCGGATCGGTCGACATCGTCGACTATGCGATCGCCCATGACACCGGGCGCGCGATCAACCCCATGGTCGTCGCCGGCCAGATCCAGGGCGGCTATGCCCACGGGCTCGGCTACGCCCTGTTCGAGGAGGCGATCTACCAGCCTGACGGTGGCTTCGCCAGCGCCAGCTTCCTCGATTACACGATGGTCAGTGCACCTGAGGTCAGGGTCGAGCCCAAGCTGCTCCCCTACGAGAGCGCGACCGCCGCCAACCCCGAGGGATTCAAGGGGGCCGGCGAGAGCGGTACCGTCCCCGTTCCCGGCGCCATCGCCAACGCCGTCGAGGACGCCATCCGGCAGGCCTGGCCGCAGGCGCGGGTCAACGAGCTGCCGATCACGCCGAATCGACTCTTCGAGGCGCTGGGCTGATCGCCAGAGGTGCGGACGCCGCCTCCGCGGCGCCCATCGACTGGCGGCGCAACCTCGCCATCTTATGGTTCGCTCAATTCACGGCCATCTTCGGCTTCTCCTTCGCCTTTCCCTTCCTGCCAATCTTTCTGAAGCAGGACCTCGGTGTCCACAACGCGCACGACCTCGCCCTCTGGACCGGCGTTGCAGGGAGCGCTTCCGGGCTGGCACTCGCACTCACAAGCCCGATCTGGGGGATCCTGGCCGACAAGTACGGCCGCAAGTCGATGCTGATTCGCGCCATGGTGGGCGGCGGACTGACTGTCGGCGCGATCGCGCTCGCCCGGGGGCCGGTCGACCTGATCGGCCTCCGGCTCCTGCAGGGGGCGGTCTCCGGCACCGTCGCGGCAACCACGACCCTGGTCGCCAGCGGCACCCCCCGCGAGAAGGTCGGGCCGGCGATGGGGATCCTCAGCTCGGCGATCGCGATGGGCAGCGCCGTGGGTCCGTTCGTGGGCGGCGTGGCAGCGTCCTACATCGGGCTGCGCAATGTTTTCCTGTTCGGCGGGGCGATGCTGCTGCTCGCCGTCGTCCCGGTGATCTTCCTCGTGCGTGAGGCTCCCATCGTCAAGGTGCCCGGGGCGCCGATCAGGACCCTGGCCGCGATCCGGGCAGCCGGGCCCGGCGCGTTCGCCGCGATCGCGGTTCTGTTGGTCGCGCAAGCGCTGCTCCAGGTCAGCTGGAGTGGCAGCCAGCCACTGGTGGCGCTCAAGCTGCTCGAGCTGCAACCCAACAACACGACCACCGTGACGGGTATCGCCTTCGCCGTCTCCGGGGTGGCCAGCGCCGTGGCCGGAATCTCCTACTCGCGGCTGGTGGCGAGCTCGGGGTACCGCTCCGTGTCGGGGGTCGCGGCCGTCCTCACCGCCGCCGCCCTGGTGCTCCTGGGAGTGGCCACCACCGTGCTGCTCGTGATCCTGGCCACCTTCCTCATCGGCCTCTTCATCGGAGCCCTCGGGCCGGCGACGTCGACCATGCTCGGGCTCGAGGCACCCAGGCAGGTCCAGGGCCGGATCTTCGGCCTCAGCGCGAGCGCGACCGCCGTCGGCTTCGGCCTCGGCCCGCTCATCGGCGGCACAATGGCCGGCGTGGTGACTGTCTCGGCGGCGCTCTACACGACGGCGGCGATCGCGCTGGTCCTCGGCGCAGTCATGGCGTTCGGCGCCCGCGAGCCGAAACGATGAGGGCCGCCTGGCTGGCGTTCGTCGCCGGGGCGGCAATGCTGGTCGCCTGTGGCGGCGACGGCGGCGGCGG
>CAXMLP010000373.1:0-3258 GCA_964194225.1 uncultured bacterium
CCAGCCGCTAGACAGCGTCGGCGAGCCGGTGCCGGAGCCGGCCGCGCGCCTCGTGGAGCCGCGACATGACCGTGCCGATGGGAATCTCGAGGATGTCCGCGATCTCCCGGTAGGGCCGGTCCTCGTACTCGCGCAAGACGATGACTGTCCGCAGGTTCAGCGGGAGGGCCAGCACGGCGGCGCGCACCACGCCGGCGCGGTGGCCGGCCTCCCACTCCTGGGCGGCATCCGACTCGGCCGGCAATTCCTCGGCCGGCGCGCGCCGGGCACGGCGCAGGTGACTGATACCGAGGTTGAGCGCAATCCGGCAGGCCCAGGTGGAGACCGATGACTGGCCTTTGAAGCTTGCCGAGCTGTGCCAGATCCTGACGAGAGTTTCCTGGGTCAGGTCATCCACGTCGGCGTCAACGAGGCCGAGACGATGAAGCACACGCTTGAGGACGGGGGACAGGCGGTCGGCCAAGAGCCCGAAGGCGGCTCCATCGCCGCCGGCGATCCGCTTCAGCAAGTCGAGTTCGTCGGGCTCGACCTCCGCTACGTCAGTTATTTCCCTGGTGGTCGCCGTCGCCACTCTGCGCCTGAACGTCGTTGAGGACCTGCTGGGCCCGGTCGTTCTGCTGCTGGTCCTGCGATGAGACCTTCAGTTCGGGCAGCAGGGATTGGGCAGCGCTCACCGTGGCCCGAATGGCCGGTCGGTCCTCCACCGGGGAACTCTTCACGTCTGTCTTGAGACGATCCCCCCAGAGAAAGAACCGATTCATCGAAGCCCGGTAGCCGGCGTCATCATGGCGGCCCGCGCTCACCCTCGCCTGCCACAGGTAGCCAGAGGCGAGTTCCGCCTCGAGCCGGGGCCGGTCGTGAGGCGAGGTGATTGCCCAGCGGGCGTTCTCCTCAAGCCCGCGGACCGGGTAGAGGACGGAGTCGGGACCGGAGGAGGCGGCCACGGGAGCCCCGGCGAGGGCGGTCAAAGCAGCGCCGGCGAGGACGATGGCGGCCAGCCGCCGACCGGGGACCCGGGGAGCGCTGTTGGCGGGGTTGCCGGGTGCGATGGCATGCTTGAGAGCCTCCCGCCAGTCAGCCGGCTGAACGATGCCGGCAGGCAGCGTCCAGGCGACCAATGCCGCATGAAGGCCGCCTTGGTCGAGGTTGGCGGCGCACTGCCGGCACTTGGCGGCCCGGCTGCTCAGCCGGTCAGCCTTGACGGGGTCTTCTTCCCGGGCCAGCTCGACCTGCTCGAGGCTCAGGTGGCGATGGAACATTTGCTGCAACCTTAGACGCGCTGGTCCACTATTTATTCAAGCTGTTTGAATCGCGCCGACTTCGATCGGTGCATAGCTGAGGGGGAGCAGGATGCCAACCAATAAGCTCAAGGGTTCCGGTACCCGGACTGACCCCTGGCAGCTGACAACGCCGAGCGGGAGCTCGGAATACCAGATGTTCCGAGACGAGACTGCCACACCGCCCACCCTCGTCTGCCAGGTCGGCAAGACCGAGCTCCGGTACCAGCTGAAATGCATCGAGGATCTTCACCAGATGCTGAAGAAACACGGCGATTGGATGCCGCTGGGCAGCGCGGACGAGCAGAAGCCCGCCTCACCGGGCACGGTGGAAGCCTGGGGTCGATCATCCGACAACCCGGTGGGAGGCTGGTACGGCATGAAAAAGGGGCTTCGAGGTCGGTTCGGCATGTATCTGCCGCCGCTCCTGGAGGCGCTCGGATTGGCCGAGGTCGAACACAATCCCAAGAACAACCGGATGCGCGCAGTCTCCTGATGTCGCGGGCACGCTCGCGCGAGCGGCGCCCGGCGGCCGCATCAGCGACGGGTGCCGCCGGTCCCTGTTCCGCCTTCCGCCGGCGGGGCCTCAGCCAGCATGGAGCGCAGCGCCTGGGCGGCTCCCATCAGCCCGGCCGCCTCGTAGGGGACGACGATCTTGGCGTTCTGGCTGGCGGCGAATTTGCTCAGGGTGTCCAGCTGAAGGATCGCCAGCAGTGCACTGTCGGGATTCCCGGCATGGATCGCGTTGTAGACGGTGGCGATCGCCTGCCCCCGGCCTTCAGCTTCGAGGATGGCCGCCTGCCGCTGTCCCTCGGCGCGCAGGATCTGAGATTCCCGCTCGCCCTCGGCACTCTTGATCACCGCCTGCTTCTGCCCCTCCGCCACGTTGATCGCGGACTGCTGCGCCCCCTCCGACTGGAGGATCGAAGCGCGCTTTTCCTGGTCTGCCTGCTTTTGGAGGGCCATTGCCTGAAGGATCTGCGCGGGCGGAACGATGTCGACGATCTCGATGCGGTTGATCCGGATGCCCCACTTGTCGGTCACTGATTCCATCTGCAACTGCAGCTGCGCGTTGATCTGCTCACGCTGACTGAGCGCGTCGTCCAGGCTCATCGAGCCGAAAACCGCCCTCAATGTCGTCCGCGACAGCTGGTCGACCGCCACGAAATAGTTGCTTACCTCGAAGAGCGCCTTCTGTGGATCGACGACCTGGCTGAAGATCGTCGCGTTGACGGCCACTGACACGTTGTCCCTGGTGATCACGTCCTGACGATCCCCGGTTCGCGGGGTCTCCCGGATGTCGGTGATCACGATGGTGTCGAAGTAGGGAATCAGGATTGTCACTCCAGGTGGCCGGATGGAGTGATATTCGCCCAGCCGCTTGACCACCCCGACAGTTCCCTGCTGAATCACGACCACTGTCCGCAGCACGGTCACGACGGCCAGGATGACGATCACGGCGAAGATCGTGAAAAGCGTCCAACCGAACATTTTGCTCCCCCTCTTTTACTGCTGTACCACCAACGTTGACCCGCGGATCTCGATCACCCAGACGGTGGCTCCCTTGGGAATCGGGTCTGCATCGACGCCGACCGCCGGCCAGTTCTCTCCGGCGATCCGCACGTGCCCGGGCTCATGGACTCCGGCGATCCCATCGACGACAACGCCGCTCTTTCCCACCATCCCGGTGGCTCCCGACGTCAGTCGCGGAGCTCGCCGCCTGACCAGGATGGGCCGCACCGCGGCGATCCCGGCGACGGCCACGACGAGGAATGCGATGGCCTGCATGATGACGCCGAAACCAAGTGCCGCTGCCAGAGCGGCGGCGGCTGCACCGAGGGCCAGGAAGGCCGCGTATAACGCCAAGGATGCGATCTCCACGATTGCAAAGACAATCGCCGTAACCACCCAGGCCACCGCTGCCATCACTCTGTGGGGAGTCTACTCGCGCTCATCTCGCCGCTAGTGGACTGTAACGGCT
>CAXMLP010000374.1:0-4188 GCA_964194225.1 uncultured bacterium
GGTGTTGGGGTCGAGCCCGATGAAAACGAAGGCCCCCGCCGGATGCCAGTGGAACTCCTCGCCGGTGCCCCGATCCCGCGCAACGACCTCATCGAGCCTTCCCTTGCCGCGAAGCTCGACGATCTCGGTGTTGGTGTGCACAACAAACTGGGGATGGTTCCGGACCTTGTCCTGCAGCAGCTTCGAAGCCTTGAGCTCGGGGGAGTGCCCGACGATCCGGATTTTCTTGGCGAATTGCGCCAGGAACAGACCCTCCTCGACAGCGGAGTTGCCGCCACCGATCACCAGGAGCTCCTCCGCTCCCCTGTAAAAGGGCCCGTCGCAGGTGGCACAGAAGTGGACCCCGGCGCCGATCAGCTCCGTCTCGCCGGGGACTCCCAGGCGCCGGTAGGTCGAGCCGGTGGTGAGCAGGGCGGCGTGGGCTCCCACCTGCTGCCCGCTGGCGAGGCGAAGGCTGATGTCGTCTCCCTCGCGGCTGACTGACTCCACCCCGAGCGCGGAGAGCAGCTCCACTCCGTACCGCCTGGCCTGGGCGATGAACTTCTCCGCCAGGTCGGCTCCGCCGACTCCCTCCGGGAACCCCGGATAGTTGTCGATCCTTTCGGTCACGCCGGCCTGGCCGCCGAGGGCGCTCTTCTCGATGACGACTGACTCGATGCCCTCGCGCGCAGCGTAGATCGCCGCCGCCAGCGCGGCCGGGCCGCCGCCGACGATGGCAAGGTCGTAGAAGGGACGTTCCGCCTCGATCTTCAGGCCGAGCTTGCGAGCCAGCTCATCGTCAGATGGCTCCAGCAGGTGAGAGCCATCGGCGAACACAATCGTCGGGATGGTGCGGCCGCCCTTCTGCAGCTCCTCGACAAAGCGGAGCCCAGCGGCGTCCTGGTCGATGTCGATCCATTCGAAGGCTACGCGGTGTTCGCCGAGGAACTTCTTGGATCGCTTGCAGTCAGGGCACCAGGGCGCCCCGTAGAGCTTGATGTCAGCCATGCCATCCTTTTCTGGCGAGCGCCTGGCTCACCCTCGTTCTCTGTTGGTGGAAGCGGCCTTCGACCCTACAAGATCCTGGCGGCGGCCACCCCGGGAAGCTCGCGCCAGGCGCTGGGCTCGGGCGACTGTCAGGAGACCGGCAGCTGGTCCACGAGCCGTCGGTCCACCAGCTCGAGGGCAGCCTCGGATTCCTTGGTCGGGCTGTGGGACCAGGCGTGGTTGAACGCGCGCAGCGTGCCATTTCCACCCAGGGCGAGCAACGCTCGCCGGGCCGCGGCCCCCGCTGCGCGGTGCACCGTGAAATTGAGGTCGACCGTCGACTCACCTGCCGCGCTGGCCATCATCAAGGGCATTCCAAATTGCATGAAAACTCCCATGAGGCAGAGCAGCTCTGAAGAATTCAAGGGCAGAACATCCCCCAGGAGCTCCGCGCTCACGTCTCCCTCTGTGGCCATGGCGTTGCGCACGCGGGCATTGAGGCCGACCCAACTGTCGAAGGCATCGATTGCGACCTGAACCGGGAGGCGGCCCAGGTCGATCCGCACCGTGTCCTCGGGCCCCTGGGCGAGGAGGGCAGACACCACTTCGGCAAGCTGTCTCAGGTTGCCACCCTTGAGGACGGTCGCATCCGGCCGGCTCCCGCCGGTCATGTCCAACCCGTCAGCGTCCGAGGTGTAGACCACGATTCGCATGTGCGGAGCCGCGGCTCGAAGCAGCGGGATGGCTTCCGCTCCGCCCATGCCGGGCATCCTCAGGTCGAGGGTCATGATGTCGGGTGAAACCAGCCGAGCGAGTTCGAGTGCCTCGGTTCCGTTGGCCGCCTGGCCGGCGAGGTCGAGGCCGGGGATCATCCCCAGGCGGACCGCAAGCAGCTCGCGGATATCGACCTGATCGTCGACGATCACCATCGAGTGGCGGACCACCCTCATCGATGCGTTGGGCGCAATCGGCAGTGGTGTTTGAGCCTGGTGAAGCGAAGGCGTGCTCATGTCCTGATTCAAATAGCCGTCGTTGCCCACCGTCACACCGCTGATCGCCGTGTCACCCCCTGCCAAGCCCTTCTAGCGGTCGTCGCGCCTGCTCGCCGTTCCCGCTGCCCGCTTAGCTTCGCTCCCCCTCGCGGTAGGCCCGCAGGGCCTAGCGTGAAACGAGTCGAGTAATAAAGTCAGTAACAGCCACCGACCGGCTTTTGCCGGCCGCCTCGCCATTGCGCGTCAGGCGAGCCTCGTGGCCGAGCGAAGCTCGATATCGCGGGCCAGCAACTCGAGACCCAGCCGCATCCTGCCCTTGACCGTGCTCAACGGCACTCCGGCCCGAACTGCGATCTCTCGAGCGCTCCAGCCTCCGAAATAGGCCTGCCTGATGGCATGCCCCTGCTCGGGAGGCAGGCCCGCGACGACGGCGGCGATCGCCTGCCGGTCGAGCTTGACGAGAACAGCATCCTCGACATTCAGTGGCGATCGGGGCTCCGCCGGCATCCCACCCTCGAGGTGCTGGCGCGCGCGCCGCCGTCGGGTGACGTCGATGGCACGGTTGCGGGCCGCGGCGAGAAGCCAGGCGCAAAGGGAGCCGCGGCTGGCGTTGAACTCGGCCCGGTGCCGCCAGGCGGCTGCGAACACGTCCTGGGTCACCTCTTCCGCCTGCAGCGGGTCGCGCACCACTCGAAGCGCGAGGCCGAAGACCCGCGCGGAATACTCGTCATACGCAGCGGACAGGGCCGCCTCGTCGCCCGCGGCCAGCCGCGCCATCAGAGCGGGCGTGGACCGAGTGTCGAAGTCCCCCTCCAGCCTGCCACTAAATGCTGCAATTGCGATGTAACAGATGCTATGATCCCGACTGCAAAAAGGCCGCAATAAATCCATCGGGGTTCATAGGAAAGCAGGTCTTGGGGCAGGAGGTATGCACGAATTGATGCCGGATCGGCCCCTGCCGGTCTTTGGTATCCACCGCCACATTGCGCTGATCTATGACGGGCCGAGCGACAACGTGGCCGCCACCGCCCTTTTCCTCAAGGAAGGGCTCGAGCGACACCACCTCTGCCTCTTCGTGCACGACGAGAGCAGCGATGCGACGGTCCTGTCCGCCCTCGAGAGCGCTGGAATCGATGCGCAGGCTGCGATCGCCGCCAAGCGGTTGGAGCTTTCTCACACGTCGACGGTCTACATAACTGACGGACGCTTCGATCCCAAAACGATGATCGAAACCCTCAGAGCGAAGGTCGCGATCGCCGCGGAAAGAGGGTTGAACGGACTCTTCGCGGCAGGTGAGATGTCGTGGGCCCTCGGCCGCCACCCGGGGGCCGAGCAGCTGATGGGGTACGAGGCGCTGTGCAGCGACTTTTACCAGGCCAACCCGGCGGTTTCGCTCTGCCAGTACAACCGCAAGGCCTTCGATGCGGAGGCGCTGCGCCGCGTCCTTTTGACGCATCCCTGGGTTCTTATCAATGGCCACCTCTGCCGCAACTTCCACCACGTCCCCGCCGGCGCACCGCTCGGTGAGGCCCTCGAAATGCCCATCGACGTCGACCAGGTGCTGGCCGGGCTGGTGATCCGCGATGCCGCCGAACGGATGGTGGCGGGGACGACAATCGCGATCGAGGGCAGCGGTGCGGACCAGGTCACGGCGGAAGATGCGAGTCGTTTGGCAACCATCTACAGCGAGCTGGTGCTCTTCAAGAGCCAGGTGCTGGACCGGGCCGAAAAGCGCATTGCGGGCCCGACGGAGTCGCTGGCGCGCGCCGAAAACGACGCCGCCATCCTGCAGCTCCGCGGCGAGTTGTTGGCATCGCAGCAGCGTCTCGACTATTGGCAGGACAGGGTGCGCCGGATGGTCGGGCTCGACTACGACCCCGAGGGCCTGCGAGTTCGGTTCGGAGACCGCTCGGTGCGGTTGAGTCGCCGGGAGTCGCAGTTGGTGGCGGCGCTCATCTCGCAGAACGGCCGCTCCCTGGCCGCGCGCGAATTGCTCTGGCGGGCGTGGGGAGGCAACCGCCTGGCCGAATCACAGGTCCGTTCGTACATCGTCCAGCTGCGCAAGAAGCTGGCCGGCCTCGAGGTGCCGGCCTCCCTCGTCAATGAACCCGGAATCGGCTACTCGCTGCGTTTCGACCCCGCCCTTGGCAAACCGAAAGGCGTGTCAGCCGCGCGCTAATTCCCCCGCGCGTCGCGCGGGTTGGGGTAGGCCGGCCACCGGAGCGATCGC
>CAXMLP010000375.1:0-8716 GCA_964194225.1 uncultured bacterium
TCGGGCGGCGAACAGCAGATGCTCGCCATCGCCCGCGCCCTGATGCTGCGACCCAAGGTCCTGCTGCTGGACGAGCCATCGCTGGGACTCGCTCCGATCATCATCCGGGAGATCTTCCGCATCATCGAGAAGATCAACCGTGAGGAGGGCGTCACCATCCTGGTGGTGGAGCAGAACGCCAACCTGGCGCTCAAGCTGGCCAGCCGAGCCTACGTGCTGGAAGTCGGCCGCGTCACGCTTTCGGGCGCGAGCGCTGAGCTCGCCCAGGACGAATCATTGCGCCGTTCGTATCTCGGCCAATGAGGGCGCCGAGCATGTGGGGGAAACGCGACTGATGTACCTGGCAGCCACCGACCCTGTCACCGCTCTCGTCCAACAGGTCGTAGGCGGAATCGCCAGCGGGGCCGTCTATGCGATCCTGGCCCTGGCGCTGGTGTTGATCTATCGGGCCATGGACCTCGCCAACTTCGCCCAGGGCGAGATGGCGATGTTCAGCACCTTCATCGCCTACAGCCTGATCACAACGGTGCACCTCTCCTACTGGGTGGTGTTCCCGCTCACCATCCTGATCTCCTTCGCGGGCGGCGTCCTGGTTGAGCGGGTCATCATCCGGCCGTTCGAGGGAAATCCGGTCATCACCCTGGTCATCGTCACCCTCGCCCTCTTCAATCTTGTCAACGGCACGGCGGGCGCCGTCTGGGGCTACATTCAGAAGCCCTTTCCAAGCCCCTTCCCCTCACGACCGCTTGACTTCGCTGGGGTCTTCGTCAGCGTGGACAAGCTGGGTGTGCTGGCCGTCTGCCTGGTGGTCCTGGCCGCGATCTTCGCCTTCTTTCGTTACACCAAGGTCGGATTGGCGATGCGGGCGGCGGCGCTCTATCCGGAATCGAGCCAGTTGGTAGGCGTCCGAGTGAGCTGGATGCTCGCGCTCGGCTGGGGCCTGGCGGCTGCGGTCGGCGCGGTGGCGGGGATGATGATCGCCCCGATCACCTTTCTCGATCCCAACTTCATGCAGCCGATCCTGCTCTTCGCCTTTGCCGCGGCCGTCCTGGGCGGGATCGAGAGCCCGGTTGGAGCGCTGGTCGGCGGGGTCCTCGTGGGCGTGCTGCTGGCGCTCGTGGGAACCTACATACCGGGCGGCCAGAACCTGCGCCTCGCCTTCGGATTGGTCGTCATCGTTGCCGTGCTGCTGCTCCGGCCGGCCGGGCTCTTCGGCCGGGCAGCGGTGACCCGGGTATGAGCCGCCTCAAGGGCCTGCCAATTCCGGTTTTGATCGCCGCCGGACTTGGCGCCGTGGTCCTCTTCGGCATCCCGCTGGTGACCGACACCTTCTTCACCTTCCTCTTCGCCAACGTCGCCGTCTACGTGATCGCGCTTATGGGCCTCAACATCCTGACCGGGTACAGCGGCCAGATCTCCCTCGGCAACGGCGCCTTCATGGCTGTCGGCGGTTATACCACCGCCCTCCTCGTCCATCGACTGCACGTGCCGTACCTCGCCACGATCCCGATCGCCGGGCTCGTCACCGGGCTGTTCGGCTTCCTCTTCGGCTTTCCAGCCCTTCGCCTCTCAGGCATCTACCTGGCGCTGGCGACCTTCGCCCTGGCCCTCTCGGTGACGCCGGTGATCAACAACTTCGACACCTTCACCGAAGGCCACACCGGTATCAACATGAAGCCCGCCCACGCACCCGCCATCCTCCAGCTGTCGGACGAACAATGGCTCTACTTCCTCAGTTGGGGCATCGCGGCCGTGATGTTCATCATCTCCTGGAACATCGTCCGGAGCAGCACCGGGCGCGCCTTCATGGCGATCCGGGACAGCGAGACCGCCGCCACCGCCAGCGGCGTCAGCCTCTCCTATTACAAGACGCTCGCGTTCGCCATCAGCGCCCTCTTCTCGGGTGTCGCCGGGGCACTCCTCGCAATCGTGGCCGCCTATGTCAACCCCGACAATTTCAGCCTTCAGCTTTCCCTCAACCTCCTTGTCGGGCTCGTCGTGGGCGGACTCGGATTCCGGTTCGGGCCGGTGATCGGGGGCCTCGTCGTGGTCTTCCTGCCCTACTACTCGGAGAAGATCGCCACCATCCAGTTCAGCAGCTTCTCCCTCCCGGCCAAGCCGGATATCTTCAACGGGATCCTGCTGCTTCTGATCCTGTTCTTCGCGCCGTCAGGCGTAATGGGCCTGATCATGCGAGGATTCGCGCTGTATAACGGCCGGCGCACGGCCGTCCGGAGCCGGGCAGCACCGGCCGAGCCTGTCCTTGAGGAGAAATGATTGAAACCTTGTGACCAGCCGACGGCGCGAAAGCGACCACAGACATGGAGGAGAGATACCGAATGATTGACAGTTGGAAAGCGGTTCGATGGGGAGCGGTCGGCCTTGTCACGGCTCTGACGGTCCTCGCCTGCGGTGCCCAGTCGGCTCCCAACTCGGGCTCGACCACGGCCACCGACGTGGGCATCACCAAGGATGAGATCAAGATCGGATCCACCTTCCCGCAAACAGGCCCGGCCAACTTCTATTCCGCGGTCGGCAAGGGGATGTCGGCCTACTTCAAGTACGTCAACGCGGAGAAGGGCGGCGTCAACGGCCGCAAGATCAACTTCATCATCAAGGACGACGCCTACACCGCTTCGCAGACCGCGATCAAGGCCCGCGAGCTGGTGCAGGAGGAGAAGGTCTTCGCCGTCTTCGGGGCCCTCGGTACCGGGCCCAACCTCGGGGTCCGCCAGTTCTACAACGACAACCAGGTGCCTCAGCTGTTCGTATTCACCGGGTCGGACCACTGGGGCAACGACTGGGAGCAGTACAAGTGGACGCTGGGCTGGCAGCCCGACTACGAGGCTGAGGGCAAGATCTACGCCAAGGACATCCTGAAGAACCTGCCCAACACCAAGATCGCCGTCCTCTACCAGAACGACGAATACGGCAAGGACTACCTCAATGGCATGACCAAGGGCCTGGGTGACAAGGCCAGCTCGATGATCATCGCGAAGGCCACCTACAACGCCGGCGACCCGACTGACATGAGCTCCCAGGTCAACGTGCTCAAGGCCAGTGGCGCCGACACCTTCTACGTCGTCACCACCCCCGGCTACAGCGTCAGCGCCCTGGTCAATGCGATCAGCAGTGGTTGGAAACCCGCCCACATCTATCTCAACAACGTGGGCGCGAGCAGTGTTTACATCAAGAACGTCGTCGCCAAGCTGGGCAACCCACACGCGATGGACGGCGTGATCACGACGACCTATACCAAGGATCCCAACGACCCCGCCCAGAAGGACGACCCGGGCATCAAGAAGTACCGGGAGATCCTGGCCAAATACCAGCCTGATTGCGATCCCA
Source organism: uncultured bacterium (assembly GCA_964194225.1). Classification (GTDB taxonomy): domain Bacteria; phylum Chloroflexota; class Dormibacteria; order Dormibacterales; family Dormibacteraceae; genus CAXMLP01. Next base: position 3,349 of record CAXMLP010000375.1, read on the forward strand.
TCGACGCCAGCTGCGTGACCGGCATGGCGGCCGCTTTCAGCACCGTGGACGTCCTGACCCGGGCCGGGCAGAACCTGACTCGCGCCAACGTCCGCGACATCGCCGCGACCAAGATGAACGAGACCGATAACTTTCTCCTTCTGCCGGGGATCGTGGTCAAGACCACCAAGGATGATCATTTCCCGATCCGCCAGGAGAGGCTTCAGAAGTGGGACACCGACCATTACGTGCCCTACGGCGAGCTCATCTCAGGCCGCTAGTCCATACCCGCTCCGCAAGTTCGACGGGGGCCGCACTGTGCGGTCCCCGTTAGTTTTTGGGCCAGAACCGTTCCAAATGCTGACCCGACTTCGTCCCTACGCCTTCCACATCTTCCTGCTCGTCTACACGCCGGTCGGGCTCTTCGCCGACGCGCACGTTGCGAACGTCTACCAGCAGACAGGGCTTGGACTGCTCACGTTCGGGGTCCTGATCACAGTGCTCCGTTTCGCTTCCCCGCTGCAGCGCCGGCAGGTCTGGCTCGCGGTGCTGATCGCGACGGCGGGGGAGCTCTACTTCTCGCTCGGCGTGGGCCTCTACCGCTACCGCTTCGACAATGTGCCGCTGTATGTCCCCGCCGGGCACGGGCTCGTGTACTACTTCGCCCTCAGCGCGGCTCGCACACCGCTGATGATCAGGCGACGCACGTTCCTGGTCCGTGTCGCGCTCATCCTGGCGTCCGCCTGGGCCCTCCTCGGACTCACGCTCCTCCCGCTGCTGACGGGCCGGTTGGACATGACCGGAGCCCTGCTCTGGCCCCTCTTCGCCTACTTCACGCTGCGCTCACGCCAGGCGCCGGTCTACGCCGCCGCCTTCCTGATGACCTCGGTCCTCGAGCTGTTCGGAACCGGCTTTCACAACTGGACCTGGCAGGCAGTGGCCCCCATCAGCCATCTCCACCAGGGCAATCCGCCTTCCGTTATCGCCGGCGCGTACTGCGTTCTTGATGCGACCGTCCTCAGATTGGCGGCGCGACTGCCCACACTCCTGCAAGCGCGCCAGATGTTCCTTGCCGGATGGCGGCGAGAGCCGCCCCGGTAGAATCCGGCCCGGACCACGGGCCGCGACCGTGGAAGAGCATGAAAGGAAATCCCTGCGTGACGTTTTCTTACATTTCTGCGTTACAGCTTCGCCAGGAATTTTGAATGGCCATCGCTAACCGTCCCGCCCGTGACCTGACCGGCAAACGAGTTGTCCGGGCGCCTGGAATCTCCCGAAGCCGGTTCCGGATGATGCTTGGCGCCGCCATCCTCACCTCGATGGGCGCAGCGGCGACGGTGTGGAGCGAGGCGCCCGTGGCCTTTGCGGGGACTCTCCTTGACGTTGATGGCAACGCCATTCCGCAGGCCAGCGTGACCCTCAGCTCAGGCAGCCGGGTCGACGCCCGGGCAGTCTCCTCCCCCACTGGTCGGTGGCAGATCACCGGCGGCCACCGGATCGATTCTCAACAGATCGTCATCGCAGCGCCTGGTTTCCTTCCCGTCTCGGTGTCGATGAGCAGCGAGGGGCCTCCGGTGCGAACGGTGCTGCATCGACTCCCGCGACTGATGGGCGCGGTCAGCAACGAGGCCGGCACGCCGATCGCCGGCGCTGAGGTCCTTCTCGTCCAGCCTGGGAAACCCGGCGAGTGGCTGGCCGAGAGTGCTGCCGACGGGGGGTTCGCGATGGAGGGCACCCTCCTACCCGGACCCTACCGCGTCACCGTCACGGCGCCCAACCACGACCCCTTCGAGAGCACCCAGATGCTGCTCGCGGACGGCAGCCTCCGACTCACCCCGACGCTGGTACAGCAGGTCGGCACGTTCGAGATCACAACAACGCCGGCGGGTGTGCAGCCGGCGGTGGACGGTTTGCCCCTGGCGGGCTGCCGGACCCCCTGTGTCGCCACCCTCGTGGTGGGCGACCACACGATCCGGATCGAGACCGAGCTCTACGTGCCATTCGAGCAGAAGATCAGCCTGGCCAATCGGCAGAAGGTCAACCTGGCGCCGGTCCTGGAACGAAAGCGAGGCACACTGACGGTTGCGGCCCCGGAGGGTGACGGCGAGCTGACCATCGACGGCGAAGCTGTTGCCGGGCGCGCCTTCAGCGGCCTGGTTTCGACCGGCGGCCACTCGGTGGGCTATCGGGCGGGCGGCTACTGGCCGGCGACCGCGACCGTCACCGTCGGCTGGAACCAGACCGCGACGGTTGACCTGGGCACCTCCCTGACCCCGATCAAACCGGGTGATGAGGCCGGCTTCCTGGCCGGCATGGAGCGCTATCTTCGCAGCGCCGGCGGCCAGTTCGGCGTCTACATCCAGGAGCTCGGCTCAGGGCGCGAAATGGGCTATCACCAGGATGACGTCATGGAGGCGGCGAGCGACATCAAGATCCCGGTCGCGCTCTATCTGCTCCACCAGGTTGAGGCCAAGGCGATCAAGCTCGAGGACAAGATCGCGATCCAGGACAGCGACTTCATGGGCGGCACCGGCACGCTCAACGGAACCGCTCACAACGGCGACACGTACAGCTACCGCGACCTGCTCGGGCTGCTCATCCAGCAGAGCGACAACACGGCCTGGCAGGCCCTGGTGCGGACCTTCGGCGCCGACAAGGTCGATGCCTACTCCGCCTCACTGGGTGCACCCGCCTGCCACCAGGACGATGACAACTGCACAGCGCACCAGGCGGGGCTCCTGCTGGCCGGGCTCTACCGCGGCAAGACGCTCAACCCACCCAACACCGACCTGCTCCTTCTGCTGTTGAAGAACACGGCCTACAACGACAGGATCAACTACTACCTGCCGGGGATCGCGGTGGCCCACAAGACGGGCGCTGACGGTGGTGTGATGAACGACGTCGGGATCGTCTACCTGAGCAGCGGCCCCGTGCTCATCTCGATGTTCACATTCACCGACTCGGGAACCGTCCAACCGATCCGGGACGTGGCCCGGGCAGTGGTTCGCTACTTCACCGGGCGCTGACCGGGGCCCGCGAACCGCCCACGCGGACTAGCCGCGGAAGTCGGACGGCTGTCCCGGGGGCAGGAAGGGCGCCGGATCGATCGGGGAGGTGCCGCCCTGGCGAAGCTCGAAGTGGAGATGGGCGCCAGTTGAGTTGCCCGTCGAGCCCTCGAACCCGATCACCTGCCCCTGGTTCACCTTGTCGCCGACCTTGGTGATCAGGCGCTGCATGTGCCCGTAGAGGGTCGTCAGGCCGTCGGCGTGGGCGATGACCACGTAGTTGCCGTAGCCGACCAGTGTCCCGTTCACCATCGAGGCTCCGGCGAGGATCACCACCCCATCGTCCGCCGCGAAGATCGGCAGCCCTTCCGGTTCGGACATGTCGATCCCGGTGTGAAAGTGCGGGTAGCCGCCGAAGGGGGGCACGAACCAGAAGTCGCACGGACCGAACCGCTGCGTCACGCTGCCCTGGCTGATCGGCCAGAGGAACCGGTACTTGACCGAATGGCCGGCGCTGGCACCGGTCGGGAGACCGACCGGATGGATGGTCTGGACCTGCGCCCAGACCGATTCCTCGGCGGCCGCGATGATGCCCGCCTGCTGCTCCTGCAGGAGGTCGGTGATCTGCTTGGCGATCGAGATCGACTGAGTGTTGACCCGCGCCAACTCGTAGCGGGTGGAGTCGATCTGCACCGCCAGTTCGGCGAGGGCCTTCTCCTGCTTCGCTCGCAGCTCCTTCAGCTTCTCCAGGTCGACCTCCTGCTGGGCATGCAGCTTGACCTGCTCATCTCGCGCCGCCGCCTGCTTGCGACGATCGGCGTCGAGCTCGGCCAGGTCGGTCTTCAAATGCGCCTTGAGCGCCTGCGCCCGCGCTCCCGCCGAGCGGAGGTCGTTGACTCGCGCCATCATGTCGCCCAGGCTCGTGGACTCCACCAGCAGCAGGAGGACCGACCCCGGCTGCGCATAGATCGCGCGCGCCAGGGACCGAATCTGGCCCTTCTCGCTTTCGATCCGCAGGCCAACCACGACAATGTGCGCGTCCAACCGGGCGATCTCATCCTGCAGCTCAGCGATCTTGGCCGTGGTCTTCTCGATGTCGTCCTGGAGCTTCACCTGCTGTTCGCTGTTGTCATGCAGGGACTGGAGCACGCGGTCCTGGGTCTGGAGTGCGGTTGCCAGCTGCGCGCCGAGCTGAGCCCGAACGGCGTCGAACATCGCGGCCCGGGCCTGAGCCGCAGCTATCTCAGCGGCTGTCTTGGCCGAAGCGGGCGGGGCCGGGGTGGCACCCGCCGGGGCGGCCGCCGCCACGGTAACCGCGGCCGGCAGCATGAGCATGGTTAGGAAAGCCGCCAGAAGAGCGCGCATCGAATCCTTGAACGCTCAAGATTCAAGATGCCTGCGCACGCTGCCGAGCGAGGAGATCGAACCGAGCAGCGGGCCGGCCGAGGCGAGCAGCAGGGCGATCACGATTCCGACCCGGATGGTCAGCCCCGGCGTGAATTGGGCGAAGTTGGAGGTACTGGCCTGAACTGCCGCAACGCACAGAGCCAGTGCCAGCAGACCCGCGAGACCACCCGCGACAGCGCCCGTGAGAGCCCCCTCGATCACAAATGGGCCACGGATCATCCAGAGCGGCGCGCCGACGAGCTGCATGATCCCTATTTCGTCACCGCGGGATAGGATCGCGGCCCGGATGCTGTTGGCCGTCACTGTGACTGCGATGAAAGCGAGCAGGAGGAGGAACGCGACCCCGCCCACCGCCACCCAGAAGAGGATCTGCTGGAATCGCTTATAGGCGTTGGGGTCGTACGAACTGGGAACCCCCGAGTCAACTGCGGATTCATGCCGGATGAGCGCGTCAACAGTCCCCACCCGATCGACCGAGGCGACCTGAACGTCGAGGCTGGCCGGGAATGGGTTGCTCTCCGCCGCGTCCGCCAGCTCCGGAAGGCCGGGCCGGTGCTGGGCGCGGGCCAGCGCCTGGGCCTTGCTCACGTAGACCACCCTGGTCACGTTGCGGTTGGCCCGCAGCTTCTCCTCCAGGGCGTCGATGGTCGCCTGCGAGACGTCGTCCTTGAGGTACACGTGCAGCAGCGAGGCGTCTTTGGCCTCGGTGGCAGCGACGTTCTGGCCGACCACCCCGGCGAGCAGGGACAGCCCCACCAGCAGCAGCAGCAGGGTCATCGAGCCTAGCGCGGGAGCGGTGGTGCCGAGGTTGCGCGCCCAGTTCCGGAGCGCGCTCAGGAAGAGGTACCGGGTTGCGTTCCGGACGACGACCCTGATGGTCCGGAACCGGGGCGGCCGGGGGCCGCGCAGGATCACAGCCACGCGAGCTTCGCCGCGCGCCCCGCCGGCTGGTCCTGGACGACGCGTCCGGCGACCAG
>CAXMLP010000376.1:0-2710 GCA_964194225.1 uncultured bacterium
GGCGCTGGATCGAGCACTCCCGCTCGCCCAGGTGGACCACGTTGCCATGCTTGTCGGCGATCACCTGGATTTCGATGTGACGTGGATTGCGAACGTACTTCTCCAGGTAGACGGTGGCGTCCCCGAAGGCGGAGCGGGCCGCGTTGGCGGCACTCTCGATGGCGGCCGCCAGGTCATCCTCTTTCTCCACGACCTTCATGCCAATCCCGCCCCCGCCCCCGGACGGCTTGATGATCACCGGCAGCCCGATCTTGAGGGCGGCCCTTCGCGCCTCCTGCGTGTCATTGATGGCGTCCGTCCCCGGAGTGACCGGGACCCGGTTCTTCCTGGCCAGCTCCCGCGCGCCGAGTTTGTCGCCGAGCACCTCCATCGCGCTCGCCGGCGGGCCGATGAAGGCGATCCCCGCCGCCGCGCAGGCGGCCGCAAAGGCGGGCCGCTCGCTGAGAAAGCCATAGCCGGGGTGGATCGCCTGGGCTCCGGTGTCGGTGGCTGCCTTCATCACCGCGTCCAGTCGGAGGTAGGACTCGGCCGGACTGGAGCCGCCGATGTGAACAGCCTCACCGGCATAGCGAGTGTGGATGGCATCGCGGTCGGCGTCGGAGTAGACGGCGACCGTGCTGATGTTCATCTCGTGACAGGCCCGCATGACACGCACTGCGATCTCGCCACGGTTGGCGATCAGGACCTTGCTGAAAAGCCTCGGCTTCACCCTCGGTAGCGCTCGAGAACGGCGGTCAGCTCCTTGTCGCCGTGCACCTCCATCACCTCGGCGTAGGCCTGCCGGACGGCGGCCACGATGGGCATCGGGTAAGCCGGGCCGTCGAAGAGGTCGAGGGACAGGTCGACGTCCTTCACGATGTCACGAAGGGCGAATGTCAGCGGCTCGTAGGGCCCACCCAGGAAGGCCGAGCGGCGGGTGTCGAGATAGGGCGCGTGGCGCTTCATCCATTCGAATGCCTCCTCCGCGCTGAGACCGTTCCTCACCCCGGCCTCGACCAGCTCGGCGGCCGCCGCGATGGTCACGGCCAGCATCGTGTTGTTCATCAGCTTCATAGCCGCCGCGCGCCGCGGGCTGCCGACGTAGCGGACCTCTCCGAGAGCCCGGAACACGGGCCGCGCGCGCTCCACCGCGGCCTCGCTCCCGCCGGCCAGGAAGAGCGCCTCGCCAGCTTCGACCTTGGCCGGTGGGGCGATCACGGGAGCCGCAACCAGGGTCGTGAAGCGCCGCCCAAGCTCCTCGGGGACCTCTGGTCCGGCGGTGCTCATCTCAAGGTAGACCCGGTCCGGGGAGGGATCGAGGCGGCCGTAGACATCGCGCACAGCGGCAGGACCGGTGAGGATGCTGATCACCACCTCAGCTTAATGCGCGGCGGCCTCAGGGCTGTCCATCACCCGGCCGGCGCCAACAGCCTCGGCCCGAGCCCGCGTGCGGTTCCAGGTCAGCGTCTCGAAGCCCTGGCCGGCGAGCCGGCGGATGGCCGCAGCGCCCATCTTCCCGGTGCCGAGAACGGCAACCCTCACCGTCAGCTCCCGATCTCGACCAGCGGCTGGTTGGGCCCGACCACCTCGCCCTCGGCGACGTGGATGGCCTTCACCCTGCCAGCCACCGTTGACACGATGTCGTTCTGCATCTTCATGGCCTCGAGCACCGCCACCACGTCGCCCAGCTTGACCGCGTCGCCAACCTTCACTGGCACCTTGACGATCAGTCCCTGCATCGGTGCGACGACCGATCCCGGCCCGGCCTTGAGTTTGTCGGCCGCAGCGGCCGGCGAGCCGGCCGGCATCGGCACGACCTCGCTGCCCGCGCCGGTGACCCGGACCGTGAACATCTCGCCGTCCACCTCAACCTGGAAGTCGCGCGTCTGCGCCACTGACGGGGGGGCAGGCTCCGGCTGGGGCGCAGCCGACGGGTCGCTTTGGGACACCTCGGCGTCTCCAGTAGCGACCGCCTCAGTGCCCGCCTGGGCGGTGTCCTCAACCGGCCGGGCGATCTCTCCGCGAAAGAAGGACTCGGCCAGGGAGGGAAAGAGCAGGTAGGTCAGCAGGTTGTCCTGTGAAGGTTCGACACCCTGCTTTTTCAGCTCCGCCCGGGCCCCGGCAAGCTGCGGCTTGAGGAGGTCCGCGGGGCGAATGGTGACCGGCTCCTCACGGCCCAGAACCTGGCGGCGGATGTCGGTGTCGGCGGGCCGCGGCGGCCGCCCGTAGAGACCCTGGAGATAATCCTTGAGGTCCTTGGTGACGGTCGCATAGCGGTCGCCGCCGAGCACATTGAGCACCGACTGGGTGGCGATCATCTGGCGGATCGGGGCGACCAGCGGCGGGTAGCCGAGCTCCTTTCGCACGCGCGGGATCTCGTTGAGCACCTCGGTCAGCCTCGCCTCCGCATGGTGCTCACGAAGCTGCTGGCCGACGTCCTGGAGCATGTGGCCGGGGACCTGGTAGCGAAGGATGTCCGCATCAACACGGTCGGCGAACGGGCTCAGGAACTCGCGCTTATCGTCCTTCAGCTTCTGCACCTCGTCACGAACCTCGATCAATTTCTCGAGGTCGAGGCCGGTGTCGTAGTCGCCGCCCTCGAGCGCCGCCACCACGCTTTCAGTCGCGGGTTGTGACGCGCCCCAGGCGAGCGGTGACATCGCCGTGTCGAGGATCTCGGCACCGGCTTCCACTGCCGCCATATAGGCCATCGGCGCCATGCCGCTGGAGC
>CAXMLP010000377.1:0-9787 GCA_964194225.1 uncultured bacterium
GGGGCAGGTCGAGGCCCTGCTGGTCGGCGAGCTCGGCGGCGGTTTCAGGCCGAACCGCACCGTCGAGATGACTGTGCAGCTCGGCCTTGCGCCAGGTTCGAAAGTCGGTTGTCGAGATGCTCGGCTAGCCGGTCGCCATGATGTCCGTCATCTTTGCGGCGGCGTCGTTGAGGCCCGTCTTGGGGTCCTTGCGGAGGCCCGTTATGTTCCCCAGCTCTGTATTCAGGGCGTCGCGCTGTTCATTGCTGGTCGGTACCGAGGGGAGGACGAACAGCTCGCCCCGGCTGAGCATTCCGGCCCCCACGCCCTGGGACGGGTTCTGGGAGTAGAAGCCACTGGCGAGGCTGGTGTAGGCGGACTGGCGAACCGGCATGTAGGAGGTGGCCTTCGCCCAGGTCGTCGTGCTCTCCTGGCTGGTCACGAACTTCATGTACAGCACGGCACCGTGCTGGACATCGGTCGACGACTTGTTGAAGGCGCACAGATTGGCTCCGAACATCTCGTCCTTGATTCCCTTGTCGCCAGCCGGCAGCGGAGCCTCGGCGAATTTGAACTTGGTGCCGATGTTCTTGACGATGAATTGGTAGCTCACCTGGGTGGAGATGTACATCGCCGTCTTCTGATTTTGAAAATCGGTCTGATCGGCGAAGTTCCCGGCCGGGATCGGCTTGGCGGCGCCGGCCTTGATCGCCTCATACCACATCGTCATCGCCTTGATCCCCTGGGCACTGTTGACGGTCGCCTTCGCCGGTTTGGTGGGGTTGTCGTACATCTGGCCGCCGTATTCGTAAAGCATCGAAAGGAAGGTGTCGAGCGTCGGGCCCTCCACCCCCGTCACGCCCTTGGCGGTGTCTGTGAGCTTCGCCGCGTCGGCGAAGAATTCCGTCCAATTGGCGGGCGGGGCGCTGATTCCCTTGGCCGCGAACATGTCCTGGTTGTAATAGAGGACCGTGGTCGATTTATTGAACGGAAATTGGAAGTAGGTGCCGTTGATCTTGGCTGCGTTGAGCATGACCGGGTAGATGTCCTTCAGGTCGCTGCTCGACAGGCCGTCCTTGGCATTGATGTACGGCGTGAGATCGGCCAGCGCTTTGGAGCTGTGGTATTTCGCCGCGTCGGTCTCGATGCACTGGGCGAGGTCAGGAGGCTGGCCCGCGGCGAGCCCGGTTAGGATCGCCTTGTTCAGGTCCGCGTAGGCGCCCTTGGACACCAGGTTGACCTTGACCTGCGTCTGGCTTGAGTTGAATTGATCCGTGACGAGGCGCAACCCCGCCTCCAGGTTGCCGGAGAGGCCGTGCCAGAAGTTGATCTGGACGCTTGTCTTGAGGGCTCCCACCTGCGCCGGGGCGGCGGGCTCGCCGCCCCCACAGGCAACCACCAGCAAGGCAGCCAGGAGGCTGGCCGATCTACCGTTTCTCATTCGCTTGATTCCCCCTCTTGTCGGAAGTGCAAATTGTCTGTGCAGAAAGTTAACCCCGAATCCCGCTGGCCGCGATCCCGCCCACGATCTGACGCTGGGCGAGCAGGAAGATGATGAGGATCGGCAGCGTGACCATCAAGCTCCCTGCCGCGTGGAGCACCGGATTCGTCGCGTCAGCGTAACTGAAGGCCTGGAGGCCCACCTGGACCGGGCGGTAGGCGTCGCTGCTGGTCACGATCAGCGGCCACAGGAAGGCGTTCCAGCTGGCAACGAGCTGGAAGAGCGCAATCGTCACCATCGGCGGCCGGGCCAGCGGTGACGCGATCGACCACAGGAAGCGAAGGTGGCCGCTGCCATCCAGTTGAGCCGCCTCCCAGAGATCGATCGGCAGGCCGAGAAAGAACTGACGCATCAGGAAGATCCCGAAGACCGACGCTCCGAAGGGAACGATCTGAGCCTGGTAGCTGTCGATCCAGTGCAGGTTGGCAAGGATGATGAAGTTGGGGACGAGCGTCACCTCGCCCGGCACCATGTAGATGGCAATCACCAGGCCGAAGATGACCCGCTTGCCTGGAAATGGCATTGACGCGAACGCATAGCCGGCGAGGACCGAGGTAAGGAGCACCAGCCCGGTCGTGCCGACCGCGACGATCGTCGTGTTGATGAAATACCGCACCCAGGGGATGTGAAGGTACTGGCCGGTGGCGGGATCAGGGAGCAGTCCGACCGCTGACAGGTAGTTCTCCCAGTGGCCGAGGGGATAGAGGATGGGCGGGAAGACGAACACCGTCTGGAGGGTGCCGAGGGAGATCACGATCATCCAGTAGAAGGGGAAGACGAAGAGGGCGGCGAACGGGATGAGCAACAGGTAGCGGGGGATCTCGCGCAGCAAGCTTGCACCGGGACGCCTGCTCATCGATAGAAGACCCGACGTGAGAGGACGCCCATCTGAAGGCCTGTGATGGCGAGGATGATCAGAAAGAGGATCACCGAGATCGCACCCGCATAGCCCGCGTGGAAAAACGAGAAGGCCTGCACGTAGAGGTAATAACCGATCGTCTCGGCAGCCTTGTCAGGACCGCCGCCCCCGGCTGTGGCACCGCTCACGCCACCCGCGAAGATGAGAATCGGCTGCACCACTTTGAAGGAGCCGATCATGCTGATCAGGAGCACGAAATAGGTGGTGGGGCTGAGCAGGGGCCAGGTGATCCGCCAGAACCTCGTCCAGGCCCGAGCGCCGTCGACGCGGGCGGCCTCGTCGATCTCCGGCGGAAGGTTCGACAGGCCCGCCAGGAAGATCACCGTGTTGTACCCGGTGTGCTGCCAGACGCTGTAGATGATGATCGCCGGCATGATCGCTCGAGGCGAGTTCAGCCAGTTGATACGGGGAATGCCGAAGACGTGAAGGGCGGCGTTCAGCACCCCGACATCGGGTTGGTAGATGAAGCTGAAGATGAGGGCCGTCGCCACTATCGGCATCACGTAGGGCGTGAAGATGAGGGTGCGAAGCAGGTCCCGAAACGGCATCTTGCGGTTCAGGAGCACCGCCAGGAAGAGCCCCAGCGCCATGCTTACGGGGACTGTTACGGCCACGAAGTAGACCGTCTGGAAGAACGCTTTGCGAAAGACGTCGTCCCGAAGCAACAGCCGCTGGTAATTTGCGGTCCCGATGAAGTCGCTCGTGCCACTGACGAGATCCCAGCGCTGGAACGAGAGCCAGAAAATCCAGAGCGAGGGGATGAGTATGAAGAGGATGAGCAGGGCCATCGCCGGTGAGATGAGCAGGAAGCCCGCGACGTTGTCCCGGCGCGCCACTCTCCGCCGCGCCGCCGCCCGGCCGGCGAGGGGCACCGCGTTGGCTGAGGCACTGGTTCGTTGCACTCCGAGTTAGGCTCCCGGCCGGGCCCCGGCCGGCTGTCTGCGCCGCCGATAGTGGATCACCGGAGGGATATGATCGACGGCTTCCCATGACCAGCGCAAGGACCACCCTGACCTTCCTGCACACCGGCAACCCGACCGGGCTCAAATTCATTGTCGAACACGGCGAGGCCAGAGCCCTCTTCGACTTCGGCCGCGAGCATGCGCCGGGCCGGGCGCCCTTTTCACTCGGCCTCACACCGAGGCCGGGACGCGAGCTGGCCGACCTGATTCGAGTCGGTGAGGCGCAGCCGATCCGCGGTGTGTATGCGGGGGAGGCGTGGGACGGGCAGACCGCCGTCTTCATAAGCCACATGCACCTCGATCACACCGGCCTCGTGCCCTACATGGGACCTGACGTCCCCCTCTTCTATCCCGCGGGCATGGAGGACGTGAGGCAGGCTGCCGCCGCGTCGGGGTATCTCAAGTGGCGCATCCCGGCGGGGTTCCGCGTGCCTGATCGGACCACCGTTCCGGTCGGGGAGATGTCCGTCAGGTTCGTGGCTGTGGACCACGATGTTCCCGGTGCCACCGGGTTTCTCATCACCTCACCCGAATTGACCATCGCCTTCAGCGGCGACCAGCGCTGGCATGGCCTGCATCCTGAAATCACAGCCGCCTTCGCAGACGAGGCGCGCGGCGCCGACGTCCTGATCCAGGAATGCGTCAGCCTCGGCTTCGTTCCCCTCGACGTCGAGGGCCCACCGCCGCCTGATGAACGGGAGGTGATCCGGCAGCTCGAGGTGGTGCTTGCGCAAGCGGCAGGCCTTGTGATCGTGAACTGCTACGGGATGAACCGTGAACGCGTGGCCGGCCTTGCCGCGGGCTGCGCAGCCGCCGGTCGAACGCTCCTCATGGAGCCCGAGATGGGCGGGCTCGCCGGCTGGCCCGGCATCCTCGGCTCGCTCGAGGCGGTGAGGGCCAACCCGCGCGCTCACTGCCTACAGCTGGGCTTCGAAACTCTGCCCCTGCTGATCGACCTCGAACCCCCGGCGGGCTCGGTCTACGTCCACAGCGGGGGCGTGCCGCTGGGCAGCTACGACCCGGCCTATGCAGTCATGGAAGCCTGGGTGGCCAGGTTCGGCCTCGAGTTCCAGGTGATCAGCGCCTCCGGGCATTCTCGCCCGGCGGACATCGTCCGGACGGTCACCCGAGTCGCCCCCAGGGTCGTGCTGCCCGTCCACAGTCGCGTGCCGGAGGCCCTCCAGGTACCGGGCTTCCCCAGCCTGCTGCCCCGGGCAGGAGTTTCCTACGGAGCGGCGGAGCTCGGCCTGGGAGTCAGTTGAGCTTCCACGAGCTGATGGTTTCGAGCAGCTCGTAGGCGGTGAGATCGAAGCTGACCGGCGTGACGCTGACGAAGCCCTGGTCGAGAGCGACGGCGTCGGTCCCCTCGTCACTGTCGGTCATCCGGTAGCTGCCCGCGGCCCAGTAGTAGGGAACCGAGCGGGGATCCGCGCGGATGTCGTACTTCTCCTCGAAGGCGGAGTCGCCCTGCCGCGTGACCCGCACCCCCCTCACGTCACGCAGGGCGAGGTTGGGCACGTTGACGTTCAGCAGGACCTTGTCGGGCAGACCCCTCTTCAGGACCTCGCGGGCGATTCGCAGCGCGTAGGTCGCGGCGGTGTCCCAGAGGGGCTCCCGATGGGTGCCGATCGAGATTGCGACGGAGGGGACCCCGAGGATGCGCGCCTCTGTGGCGGCCGACACCGTTCCCGAATAGATGATGTTGGTGGCCGTGTTCGGGCCCAGGTTCACACCTGACACGACCAGGTCAGGCCGGGTTTCGAGGAGGGCCCCGAGAGCCAGCTTCACACAGTCGGCCGGGGTGCCGTTGACCGCCTGGCCGAGGAACTCGCCGTCGAGCATGAAGGGCTTAACGCGCAGCGGGGTCAGGGTGGTGATGGCGTGGCCGACCGCCGATCGCTCGGCGTCCGGGGCGACCACGCTCACCGTCCCGATCTCCGCCATCGCCCGATAGAGGGCGTGGAGTCCCGGCGAGGTGATCCCGTCGTCGTTCGTGACGAGAATGTGCGGCCGCGGGCGACCGGTCAGCCGGCCACCTTGAGCATCACCTTGCCGAACTGCTCGCCGGCGTCGAGGTGGGCGAGAGCCTGCTCCACCTCCGCCAGCGGGTAGACGCTGTCGACCACCGGCTTCATGCCCTCGTCGATCAGCTTCAAGACCGATTCGAATTCGCTGGCATTGCCCATCGTCGAGCCCAGGATGTCGGCGTGGCGAAAGAAAACCCGAGGCCAGAGCAGGGTCACCTTGGGACCGCTGGTCGAGCCGCAGGTGACGATGCGGCCACCCATTCGGATCGCCTTGAGATCGTCGTCGATGGTGGCCGCGCCGACCGAGTCGAAGATCACGTCGACCCCTTCCCGATCCGTCCTGGCGCCGACACCCTTGGCGAACCCCTCAGTGAGGAAGACCTCCTCGGCCCCCAAAGCCCGCGCCTGCTCGAGTTTCGCCTCGGACCGGCTGGTGGCCCAGACCCGGGCGCCGAGGTGCTTGCCGATGATGATGGCGGCGACGCTGACGCCTGCCCCGGCGCCGACCACGAGCATGGTCTCACCGGCGCGCAGGCGGGCTCGCGTGGTGATCATCCGGTACGACGTGAGGAAGGTCAGCGGAAACGCCGCCGCCTCCTCCCAGGTGAGCGAGGTGGGCTTGGGGTAGACCATCCGGCCCGGGACCTGGATCCGCTCACAGGCGGTGCCGTCGGTATGCTCGCCAAGGATTCCGAAGGCGGGGCAGAAGACCTCCTCACCGCGCCGGCAGTGGTCGCAGGTGCCGTCGGAGATCGTTGGCAGCAGCACGACCTCGTCGCCCCTGTGCCAGCGCGGGTCGTTCGACTCCTCGACAACCCCGGCGCCATCGGCGCAGATCACCCGGGGCGGGTCGACCCGCTGCTGGCCATGGGCCATCCAGAGGTCGAGATGGTTGATCCCCGCTGCTTTGATGGCAATCGCCACGTGGCCGTCCTGGAGAGGGGTGCGGGGCCGCTCGCGCAGCCTGACGCCGGCCGGGCCGATCCCCTCCTGGTACTCCGCCGAAAGGCCTTCGCTGCTGATTCCCACTCGTTGGTATAGTAGCCGCGCTAATTCGGGCGGCCATACCAGGGGGATTCGACAAAATGCTGAAGCGATTGGGATCGTTGCTCACCGTGGCGGCCTTCTTACTGGTCGCCTGCGGCGGCTCGCCCGCGCCGGCCGAAGCGCCCGTCAAACAGGAGCTCGTGATGGGCTTCGTGCCGTCGCAGACGAGCTCGATCGTGCAGACCAATGCCGACATCCTCGGCACCTATCTGTCGCAGAAGACCGGCTACCACATCACCGCCCGGGTGCTGACCAGCTACGCCGCGGTGACCGAGGGGATGACCTCCAACAACGTCGACATCGGCTGGGTCGGACCACTCGACTACGTGATCGCTCACAAGATCAACGGGGCCGAGGCGGTGACCAAGTCGGTGCGCAACGGCCTGCCCAGCTACAAGGCCTTCATCATCGTGAACAAGAGCGCCAACATCAATTCGATCAAGGACCTGAAAGGCAAGAAGTTCGCCTTCGGGGATCCCCTCTCTACCTCGAGCAACCTCTATCCCAGGTACGAGATGAAGAAGGCGGGCCTTGACCCCGACAAGGATGTCCAGGGTGTCAGCATCGCCAGCCAGACCCAGATCGCCGTCAACGTCTGCCAGAACGCGGTCAACGCGGGGGCCATCTACGACGACGCCCGCAAGAACAAGGGCGTCGACACCTCCTGCCCGGGTGTCATGGAGAAGACGGTGGTCCTATCCACCAGCGATCCCATCCCGGGTGACCCGCAGATGATCCGGCACAACCTCAATGGCGCGCAGAAGAAGAAACTCAAGGAGGCCATGATTGCGATGGGCACCGACCCGACGATCGGCGCAGCGCTCAAAGCGCTCTACACGATCGACTCGCTGGCGCCGGCCCAGGATTCTGACTACGACGTGATCAGGGAAATCGTGAAGCAGGCCAAGCCCGAGCTGCTGAACACGGGCACCGCCGCCTCCCCCAGCAAATAACCGCCGACTCGGCCGCCATCCGGGTTGAGGGCCTGACGAAGGTCTTCCGGGGCGGGGTCAGGGCGCTCGATTCGGTCACCCTCGAGGTGCCGCGAGGCCAGTTCCTCTGCGTCATCGGACCGAGCGGATCGGGCAAGTCGACGCTGCTCCGCTGCATGAACCGGCTCCTCGAGCCGGACAGCGGGCGCGTTTTCCTGGCCGGCGAGGATTTGACCAGCCTGCACGGGGCGGCGCTGCGCCGCGGCCGGCGGCGGATGGCGATGGTGTTTCAGCAGTTCAACCTGGTGAAGCGTTCGACGGTGCTCCGCAACGTGCTCACCGGGCGCCTCGGGCACCAGGAGGGCTGGCGGACCTACCTGCCCTCCTTCTCGAGCGAGGACCAGGACCGAGCCTGGCAAAGCCTGAAGCGCCTGGAGATCGAGGAGAAGGCGAACGTGCGCGCCGACTCGCTGTCAGGGGGCCAGATGCAGCGCGTCGCCATGGCGAGGGCGCTCGCGCAGCAGCCTGAGATCCTGCTCGCCGATGAGCCGGTCGCCAGCCTCGACCCCGAGACGGCGGTCGTGGTCCTCGAGTACCTGAGGGATATCAATCGGACCGATGGGATCACGGTGGTCTGCTCCATTCACCACCTGGAACTGGCCAAGCGCTATGCCGACCGAATCGTCGCCATGAGGGCAGGACAGATCGTCTACGACGGCCTGCCCGCAGCGCTTGACGATGCCGCCTACCGGAGAATCTATGGCCGCCTCGGGTTCGACTGAGACCGCACCACCGCGGCCGTCCCTCGAGGAGCTGAGGGACCGCGCCCGCGCCCAGGTCCGCACCGAACGCACGCGCAACTCGGCCATCGCCGTGGTGGCGCTGGTGATTGTTGCCTTCACCTACCGAAAGACCGAGTTCGATCCCGCCCAACTGATCCTCCACGCCGACAACATGGGCCGGGTCTTCGCGGGCTTCCTGCATCCCGATTGGGGGGAATTCCGGGCGGTCGCCGACAAGGCTCTGGAGACCATGTACATCGCCATCCTTGGGACTTTCCTGGGGACTGTGATCGCGGTTCCCCTGAGCTTTTTCGGGGCCCGCAACCTTATGCGACGCAACCTGGCTGGCACCATTGCCTACTTCGCGGTCAGGTTCCTGATGAGCATCGTCAGGTCGGTGCCCACCCTCTTCTGGGGAATCCTTTGGGTGATCGTGGTCGGGATCGGCCCCTTCGCCGGGGTCCTGGCCGTCACCACCTTCAGCGTCGGGCTCATCTCGAAGCTCTTCAGCGAGGCCATCGAGGCCATCGACTGGGGGCAGGTGGACGCGCTCACCGCTACGGGCGCCAACCCGGTCCAGGTGGTGGTCCATGGCGTCGTGCCGCAGGTGATGCCGTACATGATCGCCAACGTCCTCTATTCATTCGAGGTCAACGTGCACTCGTCCACGATCCTCGGCGCCATCGGCGCCGGCGGGCTCGGCCTGCTCTTCATCGAGTACATGGGCCTCTTCGAATACCCGAGGATGGCGATGCTCCTGATCGTCGTGATCGCGGTGACCAGCGCGATCGATTACTCGTCGGCCGCCATTCGTCGTCGGATCATCTGAGGCAGCTGCCTAAGCTTCGCTCCCGATTGCGCCGCCCACTTTCCGCCCTTAGCGCCCTTGCTCTCGGCCTGGCCGTGGCCGCCGTGCTGACGCCCTCGGCCTCGGCGGCACCGCTGCCGCTGCCCGGGCCGCCACCCCCCGCCCGGGTGGTTGACAAATACCCGGACCAGATGCCACCGGCTGGGATCGGTGCCGTCTACTCGCCGGGTACCGTCGGCTTCCTTACGCTGCCCTACCTGGGGGACGGCCACTTCATCAGCTCCAATTTCGACCACTGCCACCCCGACTACTCGCGGGACGGCGTCATCTGCCGGTTCGACGGCACCGTCGCCTACGCGGGTAACGGCAGTGACCCCGACGCCCCGACCGGGTATGCGAAGACGTCGGGCAAGGATGATTACCTCTACTACGACGGCCATGACGGCGTGGACATGGGGCTCTATTACGAGCCGGTGGTGGCGGCCGCCGACGGTACCGTCACCTACGCCGACTGGAGCACCGCCGGCTGCACCCGGTGCAGCTTTGGCAGAGGTGTCCGGTTGGACCATGGCAACGGCTTCGACACCCTCTACGGCCATCTCTGGCGGATCGACGTGGCGCGCGGCCAGCGGGTCCGCCGCGGGCAGGTGATCGGGGTCTCGGGGACCACCGGGGCGAGCACGGGCGAGCACCTTCACTTCGGTGTTTACCACCACGCAACCTGGGATCCGGTCGACCCCTTCGGCTGGTCCGGCGCGGGGCCCGACCCCTGGTCGCACGACGTCGGGAACCTTTGGGTCGGGGGGGCGGCTCGAAGCCCGGCGCTGCTC